>JAWXVD010000034.1:0-28702 GCA_044425705.1 Eubacteriales bacterium
CAAGAAGTAGCACCAGTACAAGAAGTAGCGCCAGTACAAAAAGTAGCGCCAGTGCAAGAAGTGGCACCAGTACAAGAAGTAGTACCAGTGCAAGAAGTAGCGCCAGTACAAGAAGTAATGTCAGTCCAAGAGGTAGCACCAGTACAAGAAGCAGTACAAGAAAATGTGGAAGTGAATGAAGAAGATAATCCTATGGTAGTTCTTCCAGATGAAAAATTGTCGTATAGTATGCAAAGTATGTTAGGCCAAGAGCATAATGGGCAAATTAGCTTGGCGGTAACACCGATTAGTGATATAGATAGGCAAATTACTGGGCAGATGAGTATCGAAGATGTTATCAAGGAATGGGAAAAAATCAAAAAAGATAATGAACAAAAAAGAATGAAGCAAGTAGAAGAAAAAGTACATCAACATACAGATAAAATGCTTAGTGAATTTGAAGAAAAAATACGAGATAGTATTTTAGAGCAGGCACAAAGAGAGATGGATGAAGCTTTAAAGAAAGAGTCGTTGGAAGAAATTCCATTATCAAAAGATGTAGCTGAATTGGAACAAGTTTTAGATTGCGGAGAAGATGAAAAGCTCATAAATGAGCCACAAGAAGAAAAAGTAGACTTGGTAATTGAATCAAATGAAGAAATGGAAAAAATAGAACTTGTACAGGAAGAAATCGAAGAAGAGTTCGAAGAAATAGAAGAAGTAGAACAAGAAGAGGTGGATGAAATTTTAGAAGAAGAAACAGAGTTAGAATTTGAGGATAGTAGCGAGGATTTTGAAGATAGAGAAATGACTAATCGCGAGAAAACATTGTTTGGATCATTTATACAAACAAAATCAGAAAAAATGCAATTATTAAAAGCACTTGATAGGATTAGATTAACGCCAAACAGAGGAAATATACTGGTTATGGGTGATGCCATAGATAGTTCTACTTTAGCAAAAAATATAATCAAGGAAGTTCAAAATAGAGATCATGATTTTTCTGGAAAAATGGCTAAAGTGACTGGTAGTGCATTAAATGATAAAAATGTAGCAGTTGTAATTTCTAAATTAGTAAATGGTAGTTTAATTATTGAAAAAGCTGGTGAAATGGATTCTGTTACGGTGGAAGAAATGATAACTGCATTAGAGCAAACGAAGACAGGTATTATTGTTGTACTTGAAGATTCTAAAAAAATTCTAAATAAAATGTGTGTAAAATACCCTAAGTTAGGAACTATGTTTAATGCAGTTGTTGAAATCCAGATTTTAGATAATGATGCATTGGTTGCATATGGTAAAAAATATGCGCAACATCTAGAATATAGTATTGATGAATTAGGCTTATTAGCATTGCATACTCAAATTGCAGACAGCCAAACCTTAGAGCATAGCGTAACAGTAAATGAAGTGAGAGAAATGATTGAAGATGCAATTTATAAGAGCAGAAGAAAAAATATAGGTCATTTTATGGATGTTGTTTTAGGAAATAGATATGATGAAGAAGACATGATTATTTTAAGAGAAAAGGATTTTAACTAATAGGAGGTGTGCTGTGGCAACCAAAGAAAAGAATGTAGTTGAAAAAGTTTTTATATCTGAAGCAGATCGTTATTTATTTACAAAAGGGACTCATTATGAAATCTATAAGAAATTAGGGGCCCATATATCACAAGAAAATGGAAAATTAGGAACTTTTTTTGCTGTGTGGGCACCTCATGCAGCAGAAGTCTATGTCATTGGTTCTTTTAATGATTGGAATGAGACAAGCCATCCTTTGCAAAAGTTAGGGGAAGAAGGAATTTATAGTGCTTTTTGTGAAGGAGTAGAAATAGGTGAACTATATAAATTTTTAATTGTGACAGCAGATGGCGAAAAGTTATATAAGGCGGATCCCTTTGCAAATACTGCGGAGTTTCGTCCTGGTACAGCATCTAAGATTACCACGATTAATAAATTTAAATGGTCTGATGATATTTGGATGAAAGCAAGAGAAGCATGGGATATGAATGCATCACCATTGGCTATCTACGAATGTCATATTGGATCATGGATGAAACATCCTTCGGAGGAAAATGCAGGTTTTTATAATTATAGAGAATTTGCAGATAGAATTGTTAGTTATTTAAAAGAGTTGAAGTACACCCATGTGGAATTGATGGGAATTGCAGAATACCCCTATGATGGTTCTTGGGGATATCAAGTAACGGGATATTATGCACCAACATCTAGATACGGAACACCAGAAGATTTCCAATACCTCATTAATAAATTGCATCGTAATAAAATTGGTGTGATTTTAGACTGGGTGCCAGCTCACTTTCCGAAAGATGCTCACGGATTGGCAGAATTTGATGGTAGCTGTTTGTATGAGCATGAAGATCCTAGACTAGGAGAACATCCAGATTGGGGAACAAAGATTTTTAATTATGAAAAACCAGAAGTTTCTAATTTCTTATTAGCAAATGCATTGTTTTGGCTAAAAGAATTTCACATTGATGGGTTACGAGTAGATGCGGTTGCGTCTATGTTATATTTGGATTATGGTAAAGAAGATGGACAATGGGTAGCAAATATCTATGGTGGCAATAAAAATCTATCTGCCATTGAATTCTTTAAACATATGAACTCTATTATTCATAATTCGATGCCAGGAGTTATGACGATTGCCGAAGAATCTACCGCATGGCCTAAGGTGACTGGTGATGTGGAAGATGATGGATTAGGATTTAGCTTTAAGTGGAACATGGGATGGATGCATGATTTCTGTGAATATATGAAATTAGACCCTCTCTACCGAAAAAATAATCATTATGGAATGACATTTGCCATGAGTTATAATGAAGCAGAAAATTATATTTTACCATTGTCTCATGATGAGGTTGTTCATTTGAAATGCTCTATGGTGAATAAAATGCCAGGGTATCAAGTAGATAAGTATGCAAATTTAAGAGTTGGATATGCTTATATGTTTGGTCATGCAGGGAAAAAGCTCCTGTTTATGGGACAAGAATTTGGTCAAGAGCGTGAATGGAGTGAGGAACGAGAGCTAGATTGGTTCTTATTAGAAAATCCATTAAATCAGGGCATGAAATTATTTGTAAAAGAATTATTGTTATTATATCGTAAATTTTCATGTTTATATGAAATTGATAATAATTGGGATGGATTCCAATGGATGAACTGCGATGATTTGGAGCAGAGTACATATAGTTTTGTTAGAAAAAATAAAGATGGTAAAAAGAAATTGCTCTTTGTTATGAATATGACTCCTGTTGATAGAGCTGGTTATAAAGTTGGGGTTCCAAACAAGAAAAAATATAAATTAGTGTTAAACAGTGATGATGTGAAGTTTGGTGGTAATGGTGGAGAAATTCCAACAGAAATTAGTGCGATTGCTGAAGAATGTGATTTTAAACCATATTCATTAACGTTTGATTTACCAGCAAATACGGCAGTTGTATTTAGTTTTTAAATAATTTTGAAAGAAAAGAGATGTACAAAAACCCCTATAGATTTTTAGTTTTGATCTGCAAAATAAGAAATCTATAGGGGTTTTTTCAAATGAAAACTCCACTTGGAGAAGGTGTAAGAAGTGGTGTTTTTTCCTCTGACACAGTATCTAAAAGAGATGCTTGTTCTAATAAGTATTTATAGCGTTTTAGGATAGCATTAATATCATAAATATAACAATCGATTAAATCAGGTTCAGTTACGTAGTCAAATCCAGAATAGGCAGTTTCTAATTCAAACCGAGTCTTTTCAATATCAGCTAGAAGACATTCTTTTGCTGTTTTGGGATATTCATCTTCTGCAGGTTTTTGTCCTAATCTAAAGTGAAATTTCATAGGCGGTTTCCTCGCATTACTCAAGATATTGTTTTTAGTAAGTATATACATAATATGAAAAAATATACATGTCATAAAAAATTGTTTTTGGACATATATAAGAGTAAAGAGGAAAAGTTGCCAAGTTATAAAAAGGATGGAGATTTTTATGGAAAAAGAAGCAGGTGCAATTATTATTATTATAGTTTGTGCAATTGTATTACTGATTGTTGCAGCCAGAAAAAAATCAGAAATAATAATTAACTTTGTGTTAAGAAGTGTATTTGGTGTTATTTTTATTTATTTTATAAATGAAATATTACTATTTCAAGGTTTTTTATATGAAATTGAGATAAATATCGTTACTATTTTGACATCTGGAATCCTTGGATTTCCTGGGATTCTCCTGCTTTATGGGATAAAAATTTATTCCCTATTGTGATAATTTCACAAAAATAAAATATAGAAAGAATAGCTATAGACAAATAAAAATAAAAGGTATATACTCCTTCATATCAGCTGATAAATTTAGTATCACATAGTAAATCTTTAATTCATGAAAGCCTGGTCGGGCTTACTATTTTCAGTTATTTTTTATAATTAAATGGTGTCAATGATTTCACCCGTGCATGCAAGTGAAGTCACTAGACTAAATTATGTTTCAAATAAGGTGGTGATGAAATGTTACTATTATTTTCTATACTTATTTTTGCGTCATTTCAGGATGCAAGAACTGGAAAAATTTCCAACTGGTTGATTTTGATCGGAATGATACTGGGATTTGTTTTGCAAATACATTTGTACGGTCTTTGGGGAATTTTTCAAATTATTATTACATGTGTGGTTCCATTCTTTATACTATTTCCTCTATTTAAGATAGGGGTATTGGGAGCAGGGGATATTAAAATCTTTATAGTAATGGGGTTTTATATGAATCTGACAGATTTATTGAGTTGTATCATAATAGCTTTTATCATTGGTGCTAGTCTAGCATTGGTAAAATTATATAAAGAAGAAAGCTTTAAAGAAAGAATGGAATATCTAAATAATTATTTAGGTCAACTTATTAGAACGAAAGAAGTTTTACCATATTATTTTAATGAACAGAATGAAAATGAAATAGATAAAACAAAAATACATATGACAATACCCATTTTACTTAGCTTTTTATTACATATGGGAGGTGTATATTAATGCGTCATATTTTAGCTATATATGATCAGGAAGAAGAATATGCGTATCAATTGGCAGATTTTATTAATGAAAAGAAGTTGCCATTTGAGATACGAGTTTTTACAACAAAAGAAAAAGTGGAAGAGTTTATTCAAATTGAGAGTATAGACATCGCACTAATTGCTGAAAAAAGTTATACAAATGATGTGAATAACTGGTCTATTCCATACTGCATTCTACTAAATGAAAGTGGAATTAAATTTAATCATGATATAGAAAGTATTTATAAATATCAAACAAGTGAAAACATTGTAAAAGAAATGTTGGAACATTTAGTAAACAACGGGATGATTCATCCATCCTTAGGAAGCAAATCTACACTACAAATCATAGGCTTATATAGTCCAATCAGGCGCTGTCTACAAACTTCATTCTCTTTTGTCTTAGGACAAGTATTATCTAAAAAGTATAAAGTCTTATACATTAATTTCGAAACATATTCTGGATTTACCCAATTATTACAAAAAGAATACCATTCCAATTTATCGGATTTAATTTACTACTTACAAAATGGAAAAGATAAATTGAATTATCGATTAGGAAGTATGGTTGAACAAGTTAACGGTTTGGATATTGTACCACCATTTTTGTCATATCTTGATTTGATGTCGGTAACAGTAGAAGAATGGATTGAGCTATTACATGAAATACAATTATGTTGTGACTATGATTATTTAATTTTGGACTTGTCTGAAAGTGTACAAGGACTGTTTTCTATCTTACAAAACTGTAACATGATTTATACCATTACAAGGGAAGATGGATTTGCTACCGCTAAAATAGAACAATACGAAAGGTTATTGAAAGCAGCACAGTGTGAGGATGTTTTGAAAAAGACAAAAAAGAAGTTATTTCCTACCTTTCGTCAATTACCGAAAGGAATCGATCAACTACCCTTCAGTGAACTAGCAGGTTATGTAAGAGAGTTAGTAAGGGAGGATTTTTATGAATAATTATTTAGAAGTGATGGGATATGTAAAGGAAAAGATATTAAAAGAAGTAGAATATGGGGCGGAAATTAGCGATACCCAACTGCAAGAAATTATAGCGAATTATGTACTAGAACAAAAGATTCAAGGGAATATTACATTTTTACAATCAAAAGAAATGGGGAAAGAATTATTTTTTTCTTTAAGGAAACTTGATATTTTACAAGATTTGATTGATGACTCGGATATAACAGAAATTATGATAAATGGAGTAGAGGATATATTTGTTGAGAAAGAAGGAAAATTACTGCAATTAAAACAGCATTTTGAATCTAGCGAAAAGTTGAACGATGTAATCCAACAAATAGTAGCTACTTGCAATCGTACAGTGAATGAGCTATCACCTATTGTAGATGCTAGGCTAGCAGACGGTGCAAGAGTAAATGCGGTTCTAAATCCAATTGCATTAAATGGTCCCATTCTTACCATTAGGCGGTTTCCTAAAAAACCTATGACTATAAGTAAGTTGCAAGAAATAGGCTCTTTAACTGTTGACAGCAGTGAATTTTTGGAAAAGGCAGTGAAGGCAGGATACAATATTATTGTAAGTGGTGGAACAGGCAGTGGTAAAACAACATTCTTAAATGCATTATCTGGCTTCATTCCATCTGACGAGAGGATAATTACTATAGAAGATAGTGCAGAATTACAAATTCAAAATATAAAGAATCTAGTAAGAATGGAGACTAGAAACAGCAATGTGGAAGGGTGTATCCCTATCACCATTAGGGATTTGATAAAAACATCGTTAAGAATGCGACCTGACAGAATCATTGTAGGTGAAGTAAGAGGTGGTGAGGCGATGGATATGATTTGCTCGGCAATGAATTGTGGTCATGATGGTAGTATGTCTACCATTCATGCAAACAATGCAAGAGAAGCCTTATCACGATTAGAGACTATGATATTAATGGCAGTAGAATTACCAATTACAGCAATTCGTAGACAAATTGTAGGTGGTGTGGATTTGATTATTCATTTGGGTAGATTGAGAGATAAAACGAGAAAGGTTTTAGAGATTTCAGAGATAGTAGGGTATGAAAATGGTGAAATTATCATGTCTCCTATTTATAAATTTATAGAGGAAAAACAAGAAAGTAATATGGTAATGGGAAGATTGCAAAAAATAGAGGAATTAAAACATGTGGAAAAATTGGAACGTGCGGGTATTTTCAAATAAACATAAGGTAGAAAACAAAGTTAAAATTCTTTGGTTTATAGAAGGAATGGGAGTAGTTTGTTTATTATCATATTTCTTTTATCGTTCTTTTGTAGCAATTGTATTTCTGTCACCCTTACTCTATTTTTATATTCGAAAAAAAGAAGAATCTAGTTATAACAAAACGATATATCAATTAAATTTGCAGTTTAAGGATGCAATAACAGCTGTTAATATAGCATTGCAGGCTGGATATTCTTTAGAGAACGCATTTCTTGAAAGTTATAAAGAAATGATATTGCTGTATGGAAGCGATAGCATCATCGCAAAAGAATGGTATCTTATTCAGAAAGGTTTGAAAAATAATATTACCTTAGAAAGCTTGTTGAAAAAGTTTACAGAGCATTACAATGAACCCGACATAAATGATTTTGTGGAAGTGATTTGTATCGCAAAACGTTCAGGTGGAAATATGGTTGATATCATAGATAATACAGTTAAAATAATTGAAAGTAAAATGCAAGTGAAAGCGGAAGTAGAGTTGGTGATTTCTGGTAAGAAGTTAGAGCAAAGAATCATGAATGTGATTCCGTTTTTTATAATCTTTTATTTAGATATCACATCAAAAGGTTTTTTTGATGTACTCTATGGAAACATGATAGGTATTATTATTATGACTATTTGTCTGGGAATTTATATGGCGGCATATCTTATGTCAGAAAAAATAACAGATATAAAAGTAATGTAATAAAGCAAGTATGATAAGAAGTCTTGTTAGATATGGAGAAAATTTTTATAGCTATGTAATTTTAAGGAAGGGAGAAATGTACTTATAGTGAATGAAAACAATAAAAAAGAAAATATATAGTTGGAAAAACAATATAGGTAAAAGAAAACAGAATAATGCATATGTGAGAAAAACAAAAAAACTATTTGAGGCATTATATGTTGGAAAGCATGTAGAAATCGAACTGCAGAAATTTCAAAAAGAAAAAGCAAAAATAATGATACTTATTTTTATTGTAGGTACTGCATTAGCAGTGGGAGTAGAAGTCTCATCTGTTACCAATACAGTAATAGAAGATGAAAAATATATCTTAAGAGAAACAAGTAATGGTGATGAACAAATCATACCGATGCTAGTAGTAATTGAAGAAGCTATAGAGGATGGTGGAGTATATGTAAATGAAGTTGCAGTGGGTGATGATAATTCAGAGATAACAGAAAAAGAGAAATATTATGAAGAAGTAGAAATTATTGTAGGAGAACAGATTTTAACAGATACACAAATAGAAGATTTGTATCAACAAGTTTCTAATGAATTAGATAAAATCATATTAGGAGAAAATGAAAATCTGGAAAATATTACAAAACCGCTAAATTTAATGACGCAGATACCAGAAATGCCTTTTATCATTGCATGGAGCAGTAGTGATTATACTTTACTAGAAACAGATGGAAGCTTGGGAAATAGAGAACCAGAAGAAGCAGGTGAGCTAGTGAGACTAACGGCTACTATTACATATCAGGAATTTATGAGAGAGTTACAATTTTTTGTAATAAGAAAACCACCCATATTAACAAAAGCAGAACAAGTAATGGTCGATATTAAGACTGCCATAGAAGAACAAGAGGAAAAAACAAAGGAAAAAGAATATTTGGAGTTGCCTACTACTGTGGGAGATTATGTTTTAGTTTGGAAAGAGGACAGGTCTTCTGATTTAGGAATCATAATAGGTTTTACAATCATGGCAATGATTGCAGTCTTTTGGGCCAAAGATCAAGAATTAAAAAATAATGTTATAAAAAGAGAAGAAACATTGGCTAGAGAATATGCTGATTTTGTAAGTAAATTAACATTGTTTTTAGGTGCAGGGATGACAACCAGAGGTGCTGTTTTAAGAATAGGAAATGAATACAAACTGCAAAAATATAAAAGAAGCAATGAAAGTGTTATATATGAAGAGATTCTAGTGATATGTAACCAATTGAATACAGGAATATCAGAAAAACAGGCATATGACTATTTGGGAAAACGTTGTCATATTCCTTCTTACAGAAAACTTTCTTCGCTGTTGATACAAAATTTGCAGAAAGGATCTACAGGATTATTTCGGATATTGCATGAAGAAAGCCAAAATGCCTTAGAAGAAAGAAGAAACTTGGTGAAAAAAAAGGGTGAAGAAGCAGGTACAAAATTATTAGGACCAATGATGATGATGTTAGGAATTGTGATGGTTTTAATCATTATTCCAGCGTATATGTCCTTTTCAATATAAAAATAACAATAGGTTTAGAAAAGAAATGGAGGTTTGTATGAAGAAAAACAAAAAATTATATGGAATGAAAGATTTTATGAAAGCAGAAGATGGGATGGGAACGGTAGAAATTATCTTAATTGTTGTGGTTTTAATCGGTTTGGTTATTATTTTTAAAACACAGTTAAATGAATTAGTAAATACTATTTTTGAAAAAATAACAAGTCAGGCAAATAGCATTTAATGAGAAAAGTAGGTAAGCTAAAGGGCTATTTAACAGTGTATTTGTCTCTTACAATAGGGGTGTTACTATCATTTGTCTTGGTTGTAATAGAAGGTGTAAGAATGCAGACGGTTAAGCTAGAGGCGGAATGTGTAACAGATATGGCATTGAATTCTATCTTTGCAGAATACAATAGACAGCTATTAGAGCAATATGAACTTTTTTATATCGATTCTTCCTATGGCGGAGAGTCGCCATCTTATGAAAATACAGAAGCACATATACGGAAATATATGAATATGAATTTTGAAAAAGAGGTTCTGGGTGTATCTTTTTTTATAAAAGACATTACGGGATTGAGAGTAGATAATGCAACAATTGAAAAGGCTGCAATAGCTACAGATGACAATGGAGAAGTGTTGGCATATCAAATCTCTCAGTATATGAAACATAAAATGGGAATTACAACAATAGAGAATATGTTACAAGTAAGCCAACAGCTCAGTGGCTGGGAAAATAGCGATATTGCATCTCAAAGGGCAAGTGCAGAAGAAACGATACATAGCATGTTAGAAGAAAAAAATAGCCAAAGGGAAGAAACGGAAGATGAAATTACCATTAATAATCCTGCGGATGCAGTAAATAGTACAAGGACAGATGGGATTTTTGGAGCAATTTATCCATCAGGAAAAACAATTTCAGGGGAACAGGTTCAACTTTCAGAATACGTAAGCTATAGAACTTTGGAAGTGGGAAATGGTTTGGCGTTGCAGGATACAGAAACAGGGGTAATCGATCAAGCGTTGATTCAACAATATATCTTCCAACAATGCGGATATTATGGAAGTGAAAAAGAAAATAGTAAATTAAAGTATCAAATTGAATATTTATTAGTAGGAAAAAATAATGATGCTGAGAATTTAAAGGAAGTATTAAATAGGCTTCTAATTATTAGAGAAGCTGCGAATGTAGCATATTTATTTTCAGATGCAGACAAGCAGGCGCAAGCGGACGCTATGGCGTTAAGTATTACAGCAAGTGTGGGAATGCCAGGGTTACAACAGGCGGTGAAAATGTCAATCATATTCGCATGGAGCTATGCAGAAAGTGTGAAAGACATGAGAATTCTTATGGATGGATATGCCGTGCCAGCAGTGAAAACAAATGACACATGGAATACCCCGCTGACACAATTAGTATCCTATCAAAGCTATTTGGGAAGCTATACGAAAACATCTCAAGGAATGAATTATCGACAGTACTTAGATGCATTGCTATGGATTACATCTACCGACACAAGAATGTATCGTTTAATGGATATTATAGAAATGGATATTAGGAAAACCAATGGAAATTCTAATTTTAAAATGGATGGATGCTTTGACTGTATAGAAGCTAAAATGAATGTTTCTAGTAGCTATGGATATGGATATGAAATAACTAGAATGTATTCTTATGAATAGAATACATTAGAAAAAACAAGGTAAAAAGCAAAAAAAGCACAAAAAATCAAGGCTGTAAGAGGGAAAGGAGGATGTCCTTTTTGGAAACAAAGCAATGTAACTTTATTAACAAAACAACAAAATCTTCTCTCCAGGTATGTTCTTGCTCCTATCAAGCAAAAAATCAAAAAAATAAAATTAACAATTGTAGTACAAAAAGGACGTCCTCATTTCTCTCTATACAAGCCTCGATGACAATAGAAGGGGCTATTGGAATACCACTATTTCTATTTTTCATGATTACAATTTTGTCATTGATACACATGTATCAAGAATATAGCGTTGGACTCAGTGATTTGCATCAGCAAGGAAAACAGCTGGCAATGTATGGATACGGATATGGAGAAATCATTGCATTTGATGATGATATGGTAGAATTAAATAATTATATAGAAGTAAAACCAATCATTTCAGAAATGATATTTCCAACAATCTATGCATTGAATAAATGCTATATGCGTCAGTGGACGGGATATGATGTAGAGCATGTGACGGAAGAATCAATAGAAGACGAGTATGTATATATTACAGAAAACGGAACGGTCTATCATGAGAGCAGAAGCTGTTCCTATCTAAACTTATCCATTAAGATGATAGATAAAAGTGCTTTATTAACAAGTAAAAATGTAGATGGAACAGGATATAGTCCGTGCGAACTCTGTGGTGATGCTGGGATGGGAGATTTGTATTATATAACAGATTATGGAACTCGTTATCATAAAAGTTTAAGCTGTAGCGGCTTAAAAAGAACCATACAGAGTATTTTACGGTCTGAAATAAATGGAAGGCCACCATGCTCAAGATGTAGTTGATGATTACATAAATCTTGGGGATGTCTATAGAATAAAGGAAGTTCTGTAACAGTTCAGATATATAGTCTCGCCAGGTGGTTTTGTACGTATTTTTGTATAATGATAGGTTGCGTGTGAATTGTAAATTAAGAATGGGAGAAAAAGCATTATGAGGGAACAGTATATACATATGGGGTTATTAATTTATTTGGGGATGTTAAGTTATTTTGATATGAAAGAGAAAAGCATTAAAGCCAGTTATCTTATCATAGGTCTTATGCTTGCATTTTTATATAGGTTAGGCATTATTTTGACTGGCAGTGAGGCCTATATAACAGGAATTTACGGAATATTACCAGGAGTTATCTTGTTATTGATCGGCAGGTTTACTTATCAAAGTATAGGATACGGAGATGGTCTGGTAATTATTATTATAGGATTATTACTATCTAATATAGATATGATGTATGTCATAATATATGGATTTTTAGCATCTTTTATATTTTGTGGAGCGGTTGTTTTTTGTAAAAAAGTCAGTAAAGAGACAACAATTCCATTTCTGCCATTCTTGTTTTTAGCACACATATTATATTTTGGAAGGAGACTAATTGGAATATGATGAATTGCAACATAAAAAATAACTTTAAAAAATATCGTTTTAAAGGATATTTAAGCATAGAAGCTAGTTTGATTATGCCGATGATTATATTACTCTTTGTTTTTATCATATATTTTACCTGTTATCTTTATAATCTATGCTTAATCAAGCAAATAGCATATGTGGCAGCGTTAAGAGGAAGTCAAATTTTAAATGGCAGTGATGCACAAATAAAAGAATATGTAGAAGAAGAACTAGAGGAATTATTGGAAAAGCCGTTGGTTTATGTAAGTGAATTAGAAAAATCTGTAAATGTTTCTAGCAATAAAGTAAGGGTTGAACTTTCGGGAAAAATGAACATTGCCTTTTATCAGATGCAATTTGTTAAGAAAAATCAATGGGAAATCTACGGAGTAGGCAGTGCCAATAGAGTGGATCCAGTTACTTTCATTAGAAATATTAGAAGTGTGTTATGAATTAGAGGAAGTAAACAGTTTGATTGAGAGGTGGAGATTTGGAATTTACGACAAAATCAGATTTATGTAAAAGTTATTTATTATCTGAAACCACACAAGATTATGATAAAAATAATTATCAATATAAGATGATTACAAAAAATAAGATTAAAGGATTACTAGATTGTGGTGAAGGATTTCTAGATGGAAAGTATACATTACAATATAATGTCAGTGGTAAAAAATCACTTCTGCAAGAGTTTCAAGAAAAAGAATTGCAATTTTGTCACATGGTTTCTATTTTGCAAGGCTTGAATACTATGCTTATGGAGATTAAATTATATTTATTAAATGAAAAATTTGTGTTATTAACACCTGATTTGATATTTTGGGAAGAGGATACAAGTCAACCATATTTTATTTATTGTCCTTTGGAAGAAATAAATGAAGAAGGAAAACTTAGAGCATTGGCAGATTTTTTCTTAGAACATGGAAATCATAGGGATGAACATGTAGTGAATATATCCTATCTTTTTTATAAGCAAACAAAAGAGAGGTTTTTTTCGTTGACAGCTTTTCTCACTGTTCTGGACAAAGAGCAATCATTGAAGTTTCAGGATAATCAATTAGCAATGGAAACTACTGAGAAAAGAATTGACGGAATAGAAATTGTAGAGGAGTCAAAAGAAGTCCACCCTGACGATACAGAATTGGAAGAAAAGGAAAAAGAAGATAACAAAATAAAGAAAAAAGATGGATTTAAAACATATCGATTGGTGTTATCAATTTGCTGTTTGCTAGGTTCAGTAGGTGTTGGAGGGATAATCATGCTATATCCTTTATCCTATCAGCTTTTTATTGGTATGGTAACATTAGCGACTGTCTTAGTATTAATAAGTGTACTATTTCTTATCCTGTTTTTATGCAAGAAGAAAGAGAAAACAAAAACAGTAATAGAGGAGAAAAAGATAGAAGAAATACCATTTTTACAGGAAGAAGATATGGTTCATGAAATCGGTGAAACCGTTTATTTGGGACAATCTATGGAAATACAAGATAGTGAGGCAAGCTACTATTTGGAATATCAGACAGAACAAGAAATGAGAAGAATACCGCTAATTTACCTGCCTTTAACAGTGGGAAAAGAGCGGGAAAAAGTAAGTTTGGTATTAGAAGATCCATCTGTTAGTAGAGTGCATTGTAGATTTGTAGAAAAGAAAGATAAAATAGGTATTATAGATTTAAATTCTACGAATGGAACAAAAATCAATGGGATTTTGTTGGAACAAGGAGAAATAGTGAGCATAGAACAAGGCGATGAAATAACCATAGGAACTGTAAATTGTTATATTGTTACTAGTCACAACTAAACTATAAATAGCAATAATATAGCCTATAGAAATTTGTAATTATATAATAAAAGTGCTATGATATTCACGAAAAGAGTTTTGAAATAAGACACACTTTTGTTTTCTGTTTGTGTGTTAGGAGAGGCATAGCTATTTATGATAGAAAAAAAAGAATTACAAAGTTTGAATAAGAAAAAACTACCTATAGTTACAAGTAGTCTCATTGTAATAAATTGTATTATCTTTCTTATCATGTTATTTACTAAGGTGAATTGGTATGCATATGGTGCTAGTGGAATGCTTCACCTAATAGAAAATAAGGAGTACTATAGAGTAGTTACAGCTATTTTTATGCATGGTGATATAGAGCATTTATTTAATAATATGTTAATTTTATATTGTGCAGGAGAAATTGTAGAAGATTCTATAGGCAAGTTAAAATTTTTAGGAGTTTATTTATTTACGGGAATAGGTGCAAACTTGGTTTCTTGTAGCTGGGAATGGATATCTGGTAATTTTTTTGACACAGTCGGTGCTAGTGGTGCTATCTTTGGGATTGTGGGAGTATTGTTGTATTTAGTATTATTTCATAAGGGTAATACAAGACAAATTTCAAAACAGAGAATGTTATTGATGGTTGTATTTTCTTTATACAGTGGATTTGTTGGAGAGAATGTAAACAATATTGCTCATATGAGTGGGTTGGTGCTGGGATTTTTAGTCGTTTATTTTGTTTATTTAGTGAATTCGATATTAATAAATAAAGAATAGAAAAAGGGGGAATTGAGAAGATGAGAAAAGAAGATTGTATTTTTTGTAAAATTGCAAATGGAGGAATTCCAACAAAAACTATTTATGAAAATGAAGAATTTAGAGTGATTCTAGATTTATCACCAGCCACAAAAGGACATGCTTTGATCTTGCCAAAAGAACATTATGCAAGCCTTTATGAAATGCCAGATGAGTTATTAGCAGAAGCCTTTAAATTGGCAAAGAAAATGGCAAACTTGATGACGGAAAAATTAGAGTGCGATGGATTTAATTTAGTGCAAAATAATGGAGAAACGGCAGGACAAACTGTATTTCATTTTCATATACATTTGATTCCTAGATATCGAGAGGATGGACAAAAGATAGGATGGAATGCCACCAATCCATCAGGAGAGGAATTAGAAGAAATAAAAAATAGAATGATTGGTTAACAGTTACAATTCATCTCCATACTACGTGTGTGGGCAAAAAGTAACGATTAAAAGTAACTGCTTAATACGCTTCTGAATAGTTACCATTAAAATAAAACTTGCCCTCAGTGTCAATGTAAAATCTTTGCATGATACTGGGGGCAAGTTTAAAAAGTGTAATATATGATAATCGTTATATTGTTTAAGCTCTATTTAGAAAGATCTTTAATCAGTTGCATAATAGTATCGATAGATTGGAGTTGTCCACTATTACTCATGGTATCTATATAGGTTTGACGATTTTCATATAAGTATTCGATTTTATCTAAAAGCATAAGTGAATCAAAAGAATCTTCGGTAATTAAGATGCTGAATCCTTGCTCCTCAAAAGAGCGTGCATTTAAAATTTGATCCCCACGACTTCCAGAAGAAAGAGGGATTAAAATATTTGGTTTTCGTAAAGATAATAATTCACAAATGGCATTTGCACCAGCACGGGAAATTACTAAATCGGCGATAGCAAACACATCTTTTAACTCAGATTTCAAATATTCAAATTGTTTATATCCCGGAATAGTCAACATTAAATTATCGACTTTATCTTTTCCGCAGATATGGATGATTTGATATTTATCTAATAATTTAGGAAGTGCTTCACGGATGGCAATATTAACGGAAGCGGCACCTAAAGAACCGCCAATCACTAGGATGATTGGTTTATTGGCTGTAAATCCACATAATTCTAAACCTGCAATAGGATTTCCCTTTGACAATTCTTCACGAATTGGAGAACCAGTTAAAATGGCTTTTCCAGCAGGTAAACTTTTGAGTGTTTCAGGAAAATTGCAACAAACTTTACTGGCAGACGAAATACAAATTTTATTTGCTAAGCCAGGTGTCATGTCTGATTCATGGATAATGCAAGGAATTTTTAAATCAGCAGCAGCACGAACCACTGGTACAGAAACAAACCCTCCTTTTGAGAATACCATATCTGGCTTTATTTGTTTTAATATTTTTCTGGCTTCGGAGTATCCTTTTAATACACGAAAAGGATCTGAGAAATTTTTGAAATCAAAATAGCGACGAAATTTACCAGTGGATATTCCAAAATAAGGAATGTTAAAATCAGCTATCAATTTCTTTTCAATTCCATCATAGGAACCAATATAAGTAATATCAAAATTTGCAGCTTCTAAATGAGGCAGAAGCGCAATGTTTGGGGTAACGTGGCCAGCTGTGCCACCACCAGTTAATACGATTTTTTTCTGCATAATTTCCTTCATTCTAAAGTGTAAATACAAGCATATTGTTTGATGATACACTTCAGTTATTTTTTATATTATTGGGCGACAATTTGTTCTAATGCTCTTGCTAATTGATCAGGGCAAGAAGTTGGTCTTGGACCACATTGAATTCCTTTTAATTTAGCAATTGCTTCTGTGGCAGACATTCCAACAACCAAACTAGAAATTCCTTGTAAATTTCCGTTACAGCCGCCTGTAAATAGTACAGACTGGATAATACCGTCATTTAATTCAATATCAATTTTACTTGAACAGACACCAGATGTTTTATAAGTCATAATTTCCTCCTAATTATAATTCCATGTAATAATTAAAGAATTATATCAGATTTGAAGTGAATTTTCTAGTCCTACAATCATTGTTTTTCAAAAAGCTATAATATGTGTTACTTTTTACGGCTTAGCCATGAAAAGCAACATAATCCACCAATGACCCATAATATAGTATGAATTTTGTTGATTTCTATCAAAACTTTTGTAAGCCTTACAGGATTAACTATATTGTTCAAAAAAGAAGAATCTTTTATACTAGTATTAGCAAAAATAGTAGGAAAGGTGGTTCATGGAGTGACATTTATAGGAATTCAAAATCAAATAGTAAATGGATGCATGATTTTATTGTTTCTCATTAGTATCAGTATACAAATTATAATGGGGGTTCATTTTTATAAATTGATTAGAGAAACAGAAAACATGACAACTACTAATGATAAGTTTCTGAAGCAGTGCAAATTAAAGTTTAGTCATTGTTATCAATTAAATATAGGGGTGCAAAATATTCCGATCTTTGTAGATAAACTATTACAGAAGATAAAGATATGGAAAATGCCAATACGTATCTTAAAGCATATGTCAGGACAAGCCATGTTGTTATCAGTATTTATAGCAGGATATGGTGCATGTAGAGGAATTATACTAGGAGAGACATTAAGTCAAATTTTACCATATTACATTATTAGTTTGTTTGGGCTATATGTTTATTTTTCAGTTTCTAGTATGGTTGATTTAAGTGGAAAAAAAATGATATTAAAGACAAATTTGATTGATTATTTAGAAAATCATATGGTAAATAAGTTGTCTACGGTGGAAATAGATAAAAGAACAATTAATCGTGAAGACATAGACGAGCATGTAGATAATAGTATTGGGTTAGTAGAGAATAAAATAGTGAAATTATTTCAAGAGCAGGAAAAAATTGATGTTAGTAAGATGAAAACAAAAGATGTGGAAACAAAAAGGAAACATTTTTATGATAAATCAGTAGAAAAAGAATTAGAAGAGCTGTTACAAGAATTTTTGACTTGAAAAAGGAAACATACTTTGCTAAACTGAAGATGATTAGAACAATATAAAGAAAAATAAAGAATATATTCTTTGTTTTTCAATAATTTTACGGCGTTCAGTGATGAGTTGGACGAGAATGGAGAAATAGAATGGGAAATAAAGTTACCTTTGATTATTCTAAGGCAAAATCTTTTATTAATGATGCAGAAGTAGAATTGATGAAAAAAATTACAGTAGATGCAAAAGAAGTATTAGTATCTAAAACAGGTGCTGGAAATGATTTTTTAGGATGGATTGATTTACCAGTAGATTATGATAAAGAAGAATTTGCTAGAATCAAAGAAGCAGCAACAAAAATTCAAAATGATTCAGAAGTGTTACTCGTAGTAGGTATCGGCGGTTCATACCTTGGGGCAAGAGCGGCTATTGAATTTTTAAGACATAGTTTTTATAATATGGTGGGCAAAGAAGTTAGAAAAACACCTGAAATTTATTTTGTAGGTAATTCAATTAGTTCTACTTATATCAAACACTTAATCGATGTGATTGGAGATAGAGATTTCTCTATTAATATGATTTCTAAATCAGGTACAACTACAGAGCCAGCTATCGCATTCCGCGTATTTAAAGAAATGGCTGAAAAGAAATATGGAAAAGAAGAAGCGGCTAAGAGAATTTATGCTACTACAGATAAAGCAAGAGGAGCATTAAAAGGATTGGCTACAGAAGAAGGATATGAAGCATTTGTAGTACCTGATGATGTAGGAGGACGTTTCTCTGTATTGACAGCAGTAGGTTTACTTCCAATTGCAGCAAGTGGAGCAGATATCGACCAATTAATGGCAGGTGCAGCAAGTGGAAGAGAACTTGCAATCAACACTCCTTTTGAAGATAATGATGCATTAAAATATGCAGCACTTAGAAATATTCTTTTAAGAAAAGGAAAAACAGTAGAAATTCTTGCAAACTATGAACCATGCGTTCATTTTGTATCAGAATGGTGGAAACAACTTTATGGAGAAAGTGAAGGAAAAGACCAAAAAGGAATTTTCCCAGCAAGTGTGGATTTAACAACAGACTTACATTCTATGGGACAATTTATTCAAGATGGCGCTAGAATTATGTTTGAAACAATTATTAATATCGAAACATCTAGAGAAGAAATTATCTTAGGCGAAGAAGCTGTGGATTTAGATGGACTTAACTATTTAGCAGGACAAACTGTTGATTTCGTAAATAAATCAGCTATGAATGGAACAATTCTTGCCCATACAGACGGTGGAGTACCTAACTTCATGATCAACATCCCAGAAGTAAATGAATTTTATTTAGGACAATTATTCTACTTCTTCGAATTTGCTTGTGGTGTTAGCGGATATACATTAGCAGTAAATCCATTTGATCAACCAGGCGTTGAAAGCTATAAGAAAAATATGTTTGCACTTCTTGGAAAACCAGGATTTGAAGCACAAAGAGAAGAATTATTGAAAAGATTGTAAGAAGTGATAAATAAAAACCGATAAAAATAATTGTTCTTATATATTGTGCATTATAGGTGATATTTAAACGGTAGTATTGTAACAGAACATAAAATGATTTATATAGAGAGCCGTCCGTTAGGGCGGCTTTCTAAAAATAATGAGGGATAGTATTGAGATTCTATATCATAAGTTAGGATAGAAAGGTCTCGGAATAGGTGGGTGAAAGATGAAAATTGTAATGTTGGATAGAAATAGTATTGGGATGGATATCGATGTTTCTATATTTGAAAAATTTGGGGAATTTGCATATTATGATGTAGCATCTAGGGAAGATTGCAAATCCTATATCAAAGATGCAGATGTAGCAATTTTTAATAAAACAGTAATGGATGAAGATATGTTAAAGGGTGCTACCAATTTAAAGCTATTATGTGTAACTGCAACAGGAACAGATAATATTGATATTGCTTATGCAAAGAGCAGAGGCATAGCAGTTACAAATGTAAGAGATTATTCTACACCTGCAGTGGCACAGCACACATTTGCTTTAGCTCTTTACATACTAGAAAAAATCAGCTTTTATGATAATTATGTAAAATCTGGTGAATATAGTAATCAACTAGGATTTTCTAATTTTTCAGAAAAGTATAATGAATTAGAAGGAAAAACTTGGGGAATTATCGGCATGGGAAATATTGGAAGAAAGGTTGCTCAGATTGCAGAGGCCTTTGGGTGCCATGTGATTTTTTATTCTGCTTCTGGACAAAATAATTCCAATGACTATGAACGAGTCGACTTTGATACCGTACTTTCTAGGTCGGATGTGCTTTCACTTCATTGTCCGCTAACCGATAGGACGAGAAACCTCATCGATTTGGAGGCTTTGTCTAAGATGAAGAAATCGGCAATCTTAGTAAACGTAGCACGAGGACCTGTAATCAATGATGCAGATTTATATACTGCGTTAACAACAGATATGATAGCAGGTGCAGGACTTGATGTACTAACAAAAGAGCCAATGGAAAAAGACAATCCACTTGGTAAAATTAAGGATAGTAGAAAATTATTGATTACACCACATATGGCTTGGGCTAGTGTGGAAGCACGTACAAGGTGTATGGAAGAGATTGATAAAAATATCCAAGCCTTTATCAAAGGGGAGAAAAGAAATCAACTGTAGTGTGTAGTGTGTAGAGCAAGATAGGGCATATTATGTATTATAAGGGACGCTTTCGCTTAGGTAAAAACGTAGCAGTACTAACGCTTTAAAGGACAAAGCGTAAGTGCTGCTATGTTTTTACTCTATGCGTTTTGCATTTTCGATTACTTTTTCATAGGGGGCGATGATAAATTCGCTGATTTTCCCTTTCATCTTCTTTTGTACGGAAGGCATGTTCATAAGGCTGCCTAGGACTTTCATCATGAGGATGCGACCTTTTTGGTTATGAGGGAAGTCGTAAATTCCGTGTTCTTTATAAAATTTATGGTCAGCTTTCATCATGCCTTGCATTAAATAAACAAGGTCTCTAAATATCTTGCTGCCACCTACGGCGTAAAAATTATTTGGTTTTTCTATTACATGATTTAGTGCATAGTCTAAGGAAGCAGACAATTGTAGGATAGAGTTTTTAGTATCACCTTCATCGGTGGCAACACCGCTTAAATAGACACCGCCTACTTCACTTCTAGCTTCTACTAATACTTGAATATTGTGTTCATTTTGATAATCACCGCTAATGATATAACCAACAGGCATACCTGTGGTAACGGTGCGGTGACCGTTGCAAAATTGCCTGTCATCATAGCATTTAAAACTAGAGTGGGTATAGTGATTTTCAATAGTAAAAGCATACACGATAGCATCAGCAGTTTGAATTTCATTTCTTAAATAATCCTCAAAACCATCATTGTAAATACATTTGGCAGTAGTAGAACAATTGAGACAGCCAATGCAACCGCCAGTAAATTTAAAGTCTCTAAGGTTTTTTATAGTAGTTTTATGTGGAATGGAAGCTTCAAAATCTGCAATCATATTTTGTAAATTACTATCATTTTCTGCAACATTAGTTACAATGACTATATTTTTTTCATCTATTTTGGGAATAGATGGGATGCTAGCGGCATAGCATAGTTTGATAGACTTTGCTTGCTCTTTTTCTGAGGAAGTAGCTAAAGGTGAGGTAGAGAGACGCTCTTTAAAAATACCATTCTCTATATCAAATATCATTTTTTCAAAATAGCAGTCAGCTTCTCGTTGTCCTTTTTCTTTCTGCAAATCATCCATATCAGCAGAAAAACCAGGAAGATAGCGCATGCCTAAATCATAACAATTTTCTTCTACATATTTGTGAGCAGTGATATCATAAAAATGTTTGGATGTAGTGATTTGAGAAACATATTTATTTGAAAGATTAATATCATTCTCCTTTAGTAATTCTATAAAACGGTGTAATTGATAAGGTGCTAAAAAAGTATAGATAGGATAGGCAAATAAAATCAAATCTGCCTCAGATAAAATATTTTTTGCATCGGTAAAATCTTTTTCTAAAGAACGGATGCGTTGCGCCGCATGAAAAAAAGTAAAACTATGTTCTGGATGTCTTTTTTCTAAATAAAGTGGTGTATGGACAGTGATGCTGTTCTTTCCTTTAGGGCTACCATTAATTACGGCAATTTTCATGATGTGATTTCCTTTCATGGTTACGGTTTTGTTAGTTACATTCTATATAATTTAGACGAATTATGTCAAGTGAGAATATTTGTATACTTGTGGATTTGCGGAGCAATATATGGCATGGTATTTATTTTTAAGGGACGCTTTCACTTAGGTAAAAACGTAGCAGTACTAACGCTTTAAAGGACAAAGCGTAAGTGCTGACGTTTTTACATACCCTAAAAAATAAATACCATGCCATATATTGGTCGAAAGATACAAAAAAGAGATAGGGGATATGGTTACCTGGCGGTAACTAGGATACATCTAGGTGCTTACTTTACATTAAGAGAGTATAGAACTATAATGGAGTGGTGTAGAGAAAGTGAGGAATGAAAAGAATGAATCATAAAAATTTGTGGAAAATGTTAGTGGTTTGTGTTTGTATGGGAATCATGTTGTTGATGGGATGTGGAGAAAAGAGTGAGGATACATTAACGGTGGCAATGGAGCTTGCTTATCCACCGTTTGAAACGAAAGATGATACAGGGGAAGCCACTGGAATCAGTGTGGATTTTGCGAAGGCTTTCGGTGAGTATATAGGGAAAGAGGTAATCATATCAAATACCTCATGGGATGGTTTAATTCCTTCATTACAGACGGATAAGGCAGATATGGTGATTTCGTCTATGACGATTACGGAGAGTAGAGAAGAGGAAGTAGATTTTTCTAATCCATATGCTAATTCTTTGTTAGCGATATTGGCCAATATTGATTCGGAAATAGAAAGTGTAGAGGATTTGAATCAAGTAGGTATGACTATTGCAGTAAAAACGGGGTCTACAGGATACTTATATGCGATAGAAAACTTACAAAATGCTGAAATAGTAGCTTTGGCAGATGAAAGTGCTTGTGTGATGGAAGTAACCCAAGGAAAGGCTGATGGTTTTTTATATGATCAGCTTACGGTTTATAGAAATTGGCAAAATAATCAAGATACAACAAAAGCAATTTTTATTCCATTTCAAAATGTAGAATACTGGGGTGTGGCATGTAAAGAAGGAAACACAGAATTAGTACAACAGATGAATGAATTTATTGAAGTGTATCGGGGTGATGGTGGTTTCGATGAATTAAGTGAAAAATATTTAGCGGAAGAAAAAAAAGCATTTGATGAATTGGGCTTTCAATGGTTTTTTGATATTAGTCAGTAGGTAGAAAATAAATAATAGGATTGTAATAGTTCGGTGATATGGGATTAGGGAAGGAATGTGATAGAGAGTGAAAAATAAATTTTTCATACAGAAATTTGTGCTTTGCGTTCTAGAGTTGTCGGATTATGAGAAGGGCATGGTTATTAATATGAATTTATTCGTTTCAAAGGGAGAAGATACACCATTTTTAAAGATGGTAGCCAATGTAATACTTTTGGTAAGTATTGTGACAGGAGTATTCTGGTTTGCATTGGCAAAAATTGGAGTTACTTTTGAGTTTTCATTTTTAGTAGACATGAAAATTCGATTAATGGATGGGTTTTTGATGACTATTTATTTAAGTGTATGCAGTTTGATATTGAGTTTGCTACTTGGAATTATTAGTGCAATATCACAATTTTCTAATATTTTATTAGTCAAGTATGGGGCTAAGCTGTATGTTACATTTATCCGAGGAACCCCACTGATTATGCAAATCTATTTATTCTTTTATATCGTTGGAACAGCATTTGGAATCAGCAATCGATTTCTATGCGGTGTATTGATTTTATCCATTTTTGAAGGAGCTTATATTGCAGAAATTATACGAGGTAGTATTTTGTCTTTAGAATCATCACAAATTGAAGCAGCAAAAGCGGTAGGATTTACAAAAAAACAGATGATTCAGCATGTGATTTTACCACAGTTAATGGCACAGACAATCCCAGCACTAGCGGGACAATTTGCATCAATTATCAAGGATTCCTCTCTGTTGTCCATGATAGCAGTGATTGAATTGACGCAAACTATGCGAGAGATTAGTGCTATCAATCTAAAATTGTTTGAATGTTATCTTGCCTTAGGGGTGATGTATCTTTGCTTAACACTTCCAGTTACATTTGCAAGTAAATCCTTGGAAAAAAGATTTTATGAAAGTGATGGTCATTAGTATGAAAATTAAAATCAATAACTTATCGAAAAGATTCGATGAAAATAAAGTAGTATTGGAAAATATTAATTTAAAAGAAGAATGCAGTACTTTGGCATTGATTGGACGTTCTGGCTGTGGGAAATCCACTTTACTTCGCATGATGGGTGGATTGATTAGTCCTAGCCAAGGAGAAGTTTTTTTGAATCAAGAAAAAGCTATAGAACATGAGGAATATAGAAAAAAGATAGGATTTGTCTTTCAGCAAGGAGGACTGTTTCGTCATTTGACCGGAAAAGAAAATATTACCTTACCGCTTGTAAAAGTTCATGGATTATCAGTTGAAGAAGCGGATGAAAGAGCAGAGGAATTATTAGTACGTTTTGGACTAGAAAAGGAATCTTATAAAAAACCTGCCCAATTATCTGGTGGTCAACAACAAAGAATAGCTATTGCTAGAGCAGTAGCACCAAGACCAGAGATCTTATTATTAGATGAGCCAACTTCAGCATTAGATCCTGAATATACCAATGAAGTATTGGACATGATAGAGGAATTAAAAAATGATGGGGTATCATTTGTAATAGCTACACATGAAATGGGATTTGCCCGTCATGCCTGTGAAAAAGTAGCATTTTTGCATGAAGGAAATATTTTAGAATTTGATGATAGTGAAAAGATATTTCAAGAGCCAAAAACAAAGGAATTAAAACAGTTTTTGGATAAATTGTTGGAATGGAAATAGGTTGAAAAATAAGATTTTTCAACCGGAAATTTGTCTCTTCGAGCCAAAGTTGCCAGACTTTAGAAAAGTGATGGTTGATTGCTGCGAAAGAAATATAATTAAAACTCCACTAACGGTATGCAAGTGACCTAAAACCTAAGGTGATAGGTCATCGCATATTAGTTAGTGGAGTTTTTTATTTTAATATAAGTGTAGTTTAGAAATCACAAGGTGTTCCATAGTAACAAGCTTTTAATAAATCTACCATTTCTTGTTGTTCTGGTTGTCTTGGGTTAGAGCCTGTACATGCATCAGAGATAGCAAGTGCTGCAATAGCATCAACTTTCGCTTCAAATTCTTCCGCAGGAATCATACCATCTTCAAAATCTTTGATGCAAGAAGGAATGTTAAGAGCTACATTGCAATCTTCGATAGATTTAATTAAGGCAGCAACCAATTCATCAGTAGTTTCACCTTTTAAGCCTACGAAAGTAGCGATTTCTGCATAACGTTTTGCAGCTACTTCATTTTTGGCATTAAAACGGATAACCTGTGGTAAGTACATAGCATTAGCACATCCGTGAGGAATATGACCTTTTTCAAAGGCAGCACCTGTTTTATGTGCCATTGAGTGAACGATTCCTAGTAATGCATTAGAGAATGCCATTCCAGCAAGGCATTGTGCATAGTGCATTTTTTCACGACCTGTTTTATCACCTTCATAAGAAGCATATAGTGTTTCATAAACCATTTTAATCGCTTTTAATGCCAATGGATCTGTAAAGTCATTTGCACAAGTTGATACATAAGCTTCGATAGCATGTGTTAAAGCATCCATACCAGTATGAGCTGTTAATGTTTTAGGCATTGTTTCTGCAATTTCAGGATCAACAATTGCAACATCTGGTGTAATATTGTAATCAGCAAGTGGATATTTAATTCCTTTAGAGTAGTCTGTGATTACACTAAAAGCAGTTACTTCAGTTGCTGTACCAGAAGTGGATGGAATTGCAACAAAAATTGCTTTTTGACGAAGTGTTGGTAATGTAAAAGGATCTTTGATGTCATCAAATTTTGTTTCTGGATATTCATAGAAAACCCACATTGCTTTTGCAGCATCAATAGGAGAACCACCACCCATTGAAACGATAACATCAGGTTCGAATTCGCGCATAACAGCAGCTCCAGCCATAACTGTTTCAACAGAAGGATCTGGCTCAACATTTTCAAAGAGCTTTACTTCCATACCAGCTTCTTCTAAATAAGATACAGCTCTGTCTAAAAAACCAAATCGTTTCATAGAACCACCGCCAACTACTAAAATTGCTTTTTTTCCTTTGATGTTCTTCAATTCTGCTAAAGTACCTGTTCCAAAATAAATGTCTCTTGGTAATGTAAATCTTGCCATTTCTCCTCCATTCTGAAGCGTTTTACGCTAGTGATATGCTTACAATAGAATTTGTAACGCCTCTGCACGAAATCCTGTTATGAGTTTTTAATTAGTTGTAAAAGTAAGATATCACTTATTCACTATAATATTGTTAATTTTTTAACATACATGAATTATATCTCTTTTTTGGAAAAATAGCAAGTGAAATTTGTATAAAGTTAAATTGATATAAGCAAAAAAAGAGTACAACCAATAGGTTGTACCCTTTTAGAACAAAAGTTCAGATTATGCAAAATATCTTTTTAATAATCCTTCGAAAGCTTTTCCGTGACGAGCTTCGTCTCTAGCCATTTCATGAACTGTATCATGGATAGCATCTAAGTTAGCAGCTTTTGCACGTTTAGCAAGGTCGAATTTACCAGCTGTAGCACCGTTTTCAGCATCTACTCTCATTTCAAGATTTTTCTTTGTAGAATCAGTAACAACTTCTCCTAATAATTCAGCGAATTTAGCAGCATGTTCAGCTTCTTCGAAAGCAGCTTTTTCCCAGTACATTCCGATTTCTGGATAACCTTCTCTATGAGCAACTCTTGACATAGCTAAGTACATACCAACCTCTGAACATTCTCCATTAAAGTTAGCTCTTAAATCAGCGATGATATCTTCGCTAACGCCTTGAGCAACACCTACAACGTGTTCAGCAGCCCATTCTCTTTCGCCAGTTTGAGCTGTAAATTTTTCTGCTGGTACTCCACATTGTGGACAGGCAGCTGGAGCTTCAGTTCCTTCGTGAACATAACCACATACACTACATACAAATTTCATAATTACTTCTCCTTTTAATTTAAATTTATTTTTGTTAATAGTATCTTATAAGGTACTATTAAAAGTACAACAAGTTACTAACTTTTTGTTATGACCCATCTGTCATACTAAGTTATTGTGCCATAGTAGAATCATTTTGGCAAGTTTCACATTCACCATAAAAATAAGTGATGTGACCATCAATTCTACCTGTAAAATTAGGGGCAATCACAGTGTCGATATGCTCCATAAAAGCAATATCTAAATCAGAAACACATCCACATTTCTGGCAAATAAAGTGATAATGAGGTGTCAATGTAGCATCAAAACGATCTACACCATCTCCAACTCGTATACGAGCTAATTCACCTAAATCAGCCAATAATGTCAGATTACGATAAATTGTGCCTAAACTAATATTAGGAAACTCATTTCGCAAGTTCATATACACCACATCTGCGGTAGGATGATCCGTTCGAGTCATCATAAATTCTTTAATGGCTTGGCGTTGCCTACTGTATTTTAGTGCCATATATTCTCCTTATCTCTAAAATAGTAATTATTACTGTTATTAGTATAATAAAATTCTAGGGATTTGTCAACCTGAAAATTTTTGTATTATGTAAATTTAAAATAAGGTATAAATCATAGAGTAGGATACAGAAATATGATATTTTTACGTAAATTAAAGATAATATGTTGAAAAAAACCCATAATTTGATATGATAATGGAAGATATTAGGAAAATTACAGTTTTAATTAGGATATTTCATTTATTTATATGATGTAAGGCTGTATTTTTGCATAATGGTAATTGTTTTAAGTGTTAATGATAGAATGATCAAGTGATTTGAGAGAGTAGGTACATATGTTATTTAATTCGTATATTTTTATATTATGTTTTTTGCCCGTTACAGTTCTAGGCTATTTTGCGTTAAATGCTAAAAACCTTACAAAAGTAGCGATGGGATTCCTTATTTTAATGTCCTTTATTTTTTATGGATATAATAATATTTCTTATGTAGGATTGCTTGCAATGAGTATTATAGTAAATCATATCATTGTTTTTTATATGGAAGCAGCAGGAAAAGTGAATCGAAAATTACTCATGTGGCTAGCCATATGTTTCAATATAGGACTGTTGCTTTATTTCAAATATTTTGATTTCTTTATTAGTAATTGTAATGAACTTTTAAAAACAGAGTTTATTTTATTAAACATTATGTTACCGTTGGGGATTAGTTTTTACACGTTCCAACAAATATCCTATGTAATTAGGATAAACGCATCAATTTCCACTTGACAAGAAGATTTTTCTTGCCAAGTGGTCTTTTTTATGATACAATGTATTACATACATGTAATACATTGGAGGTTATTATGGCAAATTATCCAG
>JAWXVD010000180.1:0-5413 GCA_044425705.1 Eubacteriales bacterium
ACCCAAGACAATTTCATAAGCTTAATCCAAACCGCCTAAAGTTTGGATTAGCAATACCTATTTTAAAGCATAACTTGCGTTATGTCTATTTGTTATGCGAAAAATTATTTTTCTTCTATATTTTTCATTATTTGATTGTCAATTTTCATTGTTACTTTATTCAGAAGTTATTCCGAACTACTATAAGTATTGTATTTGTTTAATGTAATACATCTAAATATTGTTTTTAAACATTTGTCGAATTGTTTTCGCTTCATTTGTCGGATTGTTTTCATTTCATCTAAAGAAAACGCAGAACCTGCAATAACCCTTGCACATTCTGCGTTCTTTATTTTTAAAATATCGTCGCTACAATTCATTCATATAACAACAGACATCTTTTCTTACATCATGCCGCCCATGCCGCCGCCTGCTGGCATCGCTGGCATATCTTCTTTGATGTTTGCTACAACTGACTCTGTTGTGAGAAGAGTTGCCGCTACACTTGTTGCATTTTGTAATGCACTTCTTGTTACTTTTGCTGGGTCAAGGATTCCTTCAGAAACCATATCTACATAAGCTTCTTTTAAGGCATCATATCCTACACCAACTTCTGATTCTTTTATTTTATTAATAATAACAGCTCCTTCTAAACCTGCATTTGCTACGATATGGAATAAAGGTGATTCTAAGGCTTTTAAAACGATGCTTGCACCAGTTTTTTCATCCCCTACTAAATCTGCTGCTAATTTTTCTACTTCTTTTGAAGCGTGAATGTAAGCTGATCCACCACCTGCAATGATTCCTTCTTCTACCGCTGCACGAGTCGCTGCAAGAGCATCTTCAAGACGAAGTTTCGCTTCTTTCATTTCTGTTTCTGTAGCCGCACCAACGCGGATAACAGCTACACCACCTGCAAGTTTTGCAAGTCTTTCTTGTAATTTTTCTTTATCAAATTCAGATGTTGTTTCTGCGATTTGTTTTTTAATTTGAGAAATTCTAGCGTCGATTCCAGCTTTTGCGCCAGCACCTTCTACGATAACTGTTGCTTCTTTTTGGATTTTTACTGATTTTGCACGACCAAGTTGTGGTAATGTAGTTTCTTTTAAATCAAGTCCTAATTCTTCTGAAATCACTGTACCACCTGTAAGGATTGCAATATCTTCAAGCATAGCTTTTCTTCTATCACCATATCCAGGTGCCTTTACAGCTACTACATTGAATGTACCACGTAATTTGTTTACGATTAAAGTAGTTAAGGCTTCCCCTTCAATATCTTCTGCTACGATTAATAATTTAGCACCAGATTGTACGATTTGTTCCAATACTGGTAAAATTTCTTGAATATTTGAAATTTTCTTATCTGTAATTAAGATGTATGGATTGTCTAAAACAGCTTCCATTTTATCCATATCAGTAGCCATGTATGCTGAGATATATCCTCTATCAAATTGCATACCTTCTACTAAATCAAGTTCTGTCATCATTGTTTTTGATTCTTCGATTGTGATAACACCATCATTTGAAACTTTTTCCATAGCATCTGCTACCAATGTTCCTACTTCATCATCACCAGCAGAGATAGCTGCTACTCTAGCGATATGTTCTTTACCATTGATTGGAGATGACATATCAGCAATTGCAGATACTGCACATTCAGTTGCTTTTTTCATACCTTTTCTTAAGATGATTGGATTTGCGCCTGCTGCTAAGTTTTTAATTCCTTCTTGAATCATCGCTTGTGCAAGAACAGTTGCTGTTGTTGTTCCATCACCTGCTACATCGTTTGTTTTTGTAGCAACTTCTTTTACTAATTGTGCTCCCATGTTTTCAAATGCATCTTCTAATTCGATTTCTTTAGCGATTGTCACACCGTCATTTGTGATAAGTGGTGCACCGTATGATTTATCTAATACTACATTTCTTCCTTTAGGTCCTAATGTTACTCTTACTGTATTTGCTAATTGATTCACACCTGCTTCTAAAGCTGCACGTGCTTCTGCGCCATGTTTGATTTCTTTTGCCATGATTTTATACTCCTTTATTGATAATATTTACTAATTCATATATGTTTCCAAATAAATTTTACAACACTTCTTATTCTTCTAAAAACTATCTTCTTATGTATGTTTTTAATGAATTTACAATTATTGAATCACTGCTAAAATATCTGATTGTTTTACTACAATATATTCTGCATCTTCAATTTTCACTTCTGTTCCGGCGTATTTAGAATAGATAACTTGATCACCAACTTTTACTTCCATAACAATTTCTTTTCCATCTACTACACCACCTGGTCCTACAGCAATAACTTCTGCTTGTTGAGGTTTTTCTTTGTTTTGCCCTGGTAATACAATCCCTGATTTTGTAGTTTCTTCTGCTACTAATTGTTGTAATACAACTCTGTCTCCTAATGGTACTAATTTCATGTGAAAGCCTCCTTATATATCATTGTTTTAATCTTTTTCCTTTGTTGTTAGCACTCTTTTGCTTTGAGTGCTAATCCATAAGAGTATATTATGTTGTAATCTTACTTAACGCAACTAAATCCTCGTTTTTATATCTATCTGTATCTCTATTTTTCTCTTTTTTACTCTATTTTACTCATTTTTTCTTACATTAATAATATTTATTTGATTTAATATTTATTTTATAATTAAGGAAACCTCTAAAAACTCATAGCACTAGAGTTATTAGAGATTCCCTTAAGTCAAGCAATTTCACTTGCTTACAAAAAAAGAAACAGCTCTATAGGCTAGCTTGCCATATCACTGTTTCCTAATCTCAATTCGTTACAATTCACACATTACCTTACAGTAAAGTTTATTTTACTTTATCAATCCCTTTTCTAAACGTTCACGATATCCTCTAGAATTTTTAATTTCAAATTTATCCTGGAACATTTCGTATTCCGCATCTGAGAATGTATCTGATAATTTTTCTTCTACATTTTCCTTCACAACCATGCCCACTGCAATGGATGGTGCAATTTTATCATCCTCATATGTTTGACAGGCTTCTTTGATTCTCTTGCAAAAATCTTCTGCCTCATCATCTTCTGGAGCTGGAATAATGATATTAAATACATCCCCATCAACTCTACCTATGATATATTCTGGTTTTGCTTCAGTTTTCAGAATATCTGCAACAATTTTAATCAATTGGTCGCTTACTTCATCTCCAAAGTTTTCATTAAAGAATTTCCAATCATTGATATTCACACAAATTGCAGTTACTGGTGCTAATTTTGCACGGTCAATAACCTTTCTTCTTTTGCCAAAATACAATCTATTCAAAACACCAGTCAATGCATCTTCCTTTTGACCATGTTCCACTTGATGTTTTTCTTTTAATACTTTTTCATCTAATTCATCAGCATACATAGCTGTTTCGATTTGATAAAAAGTTTTCGTAGCTAGATTCGCTAACATTTTAATCATAGCATCTATAAATTGTAATACAACAGTTTGATGTTCTAATTCTACATAATCAAGTTGTAAATAAACATGTGCCATTGTTCGATCTACTACACGTAAATTGATGCCTGGATTTTCCTCTACATTCACAACAAAATCACTAAAATCGCCACATGTAATCAAGGCTTCTCCATGTCGATCTGTTAGTAAAAATCCCACATTACATAATTTTTGTAATGCTTCTATTTCTTCCTTTACCTGATTTAAATCTAATAAATTTGAGATTGCATAATTTTTGCTATTTTCTTTTAGTCTTCTCTCTAATGAAATGGATCCATAAGCCATAATCGACACCTCTTCTTTATATAATAAATTAATTTATGTATCTATCTCCTCGCTTCAGCTAAATCATTTTGTTCCATCCTTTTGCCATTTCAACTAAAAAAATAAAACACCAACTCCCCCAACAGATACTATTTATATTTTATGTTTTTTTTTACATAAATGCAAGAAAAAAAGAAAGAAAAATTAGGATAAACACATGAAATTTTTGTTTTTCAACCTATTCTCCCATTTCTTTTTTTATTATTTTATTAAACAAAAGTAAAAACATGGTTCCCGTTGTCAATGCTGCCCCTATATCTGCAACAGGTTCTGCATAATAGATGCCCATTACCCCTACAATCTTTGGAAAGACAATTGCCAATGGTACTAATAAAATTACTTTTCTGAGCAATGCTAAAAACAATGAAATTTTTGCCTGTCCCATTGCCATAAATGAATGTTGGCAAGTTGATTGCACTCCCATCATCCAAATACCGCCCATAAAAATTGGCAATACTTTTTCACATAAAGCAATCAATTCTGTATCATTTGTAAACATGCTAGCAAAAGCGCCAGGTATACTCCATGCCAATAAACAGTATAAGGTAACCATAGTTGATGTAATACACAATGTCATAAGTACTGTTTTCTTAATTCTATCCTTGTTATGTGCTCCATAATTATAACTGACAATTGATTGTGTGCCTTGGGCAAATCCCATCATAGGCACTGTAATTAACTGCATTACACTTTGCAAAATCGTCATAGTGCCTACATATAAATCTCCACCGTATTTTTGTAGTCCACTATTTAAAGTAATTGTCACTAAGCTCTCTGTAGAAGACATCACAAAGGGTGAAATTCCCATTGCGGCAATAGTGCCAATAATCTTCCAATTTGGCTTTAAATATTCTTTTCTTATTCGAAGTGTAGTCCGTTTTGAACAAAGGAAGGTGACTACCCATGTTGCACTGCATGCTTGTGAAATAATAGTGGCTAATGCAGCTCCTTTTACACCCCATCCAAATCCAAAAATAAAAATAGGATCTAATACAATATTTGTAAATGCACCAATCAATACTGAACACATAGCTGTTCTGGCATATCCTTGGCAACTAATAAAAACATTTAAACCTAATGCCATTTGGACAAAAATAGTACCCCAAAGATAAATATTTAAGTATTCCATAGAATACACAATAGTTGCATCACTAGCGCCGAACGCATATAATAGTGGCTCCATATAAATTCGAAAGAATAGTGATAGTACAATACTAAACGCTAATAAAATAATCACTCCATTTCCTAATATTCTTTCAGCCTTATCATTTCTACCTTTTCCCATTTGAATGGCTGCAAGTGGCGCACCACCCATTCCTACAAAATTTGTAAATGCAGATATTAATGTCAAAATAGGAAAACATACACCCACTCCTGTTAAAGCTGTGGCTCCCACTCCTTCAATATGACCTATGTACATACGATCCACTATATTATACAGCACATTTACAACCTGTGCGATTACTGCTGGCATTGCCAAACTAAAAACTAATTTTATAATAGGTTCTGTTCCTAGCTTTTGTTCTCTGTTTTTATTACTCATGTCAACCTCCCTTCACCTCTGCCCTTTATCTTATCACATTGTTAAAGTAGTTTCTATGGATTTTACATTATTTCCAATTTACCAAAAA
>JAWXVD010000181.1:0-5381 GCA_044425705.1 Eubacteriales bacterium
TTTTTATTTATCTTGTTCCTTGTACAAATAAGTACCAATCGGCTTTTACAACCACTAGAAAATTTAAATCAATCTATTAAAAATGTATCCTTGGACAATTTGTATTTATCTATTCCTAATTCTGAAGCCTTAGATGAATTTGAATTTATCAATCATTCTTTTCAGGATATGTTCGCACAATTAGAAAAATCCTTTGCCGAAACATTACAATCCAAGGCAAATGAAGAACGTGCCTATTATTTAGCACTAGAAGCACAAATGAACCCCCATACCATTTATAATACCATTTCCATGATTGAATCTGTCAGCTATTTAAATGGTGACTTGGAAGTTTCCGAACTGTGCATCTGCTTTTCTGAAATGCTTCGCTATATATCAGATTTTACGCAAACAGATTACTACTTATCCGATGAATTGGCTCATTTAAGAAATTATGCCCATTTAATCGAAAAAAGGTATGCTGGTGCCTTAAGTATCTCTATTTCAGTTCCCGAGAAAGTAACGAATTTCAAGCTGCCTAAATTCACTTTGCAACCGCTGGTAGAAAATTGTATTCATCACGGTATGCCTGCAAATTCTACTAAGTTTGAAATTGTTATTTCTATAGTAGAGACTGTTGATGGATATGCTATTCACATCAGCGACAATGGACTTGGTTTTAGCGAAGAAAAATTAGCAGAATTATCACAAGAATTTGCCAACTATAAAGCCAAATCTATTCACGACTTAGATGTAATCAATACAAAAATCGGCAATTTAGCCCTGAAAAATATTTATTATCGTTTGCATATTATGTATGGAGAAAACGCTACTTTTTCGTTAGCAAATCGTGACAATGATTTAGGTGGTATGGTATCTATCGAAATCAAATTAAAGGAGGATTTAGGTTGAAAAATAAGATTTTTCAACCGGCAATTTGTACCTTACGGTAACCCCTTTCTAAACGAAAGGGCTACAAGTTGCCAGACTGAGAGGAAGGGATGGTTATTAAAATGCTAGAAATTTTTATTGTAGAAGATGAATTAATATTGCTCAATAGTCTTTCTAAAAAAATTAGTGATTTAAATAGTGATTATAAAATTGTAGGAACAGCTACAAACGCTACCGATGCTATATCACAAATTCCCCAAGTAATGCCAGATGTGGTGTTGACGGATATTCGTATGCCTGGAAAAGATGGTCTTGAATTAATTAATACACTAAAACCACTATTCCCTAGTTTGCTTTTTGTTATTATTAGCGGCTACTCTGACTTTACCTATGCCAAACGCGCTATTTCCCTTTCTGTAGTGGACTATTTATTAAAACCAATTAACATGAATGACTTAAGAAAATGTCTAGAAACTTGCATAAAAAAAATTGAAAACAAAAAGGATTCCAATCATTATAAACATCCCATGATGTTGTCAGATGATCCCTCTAATTGGCATAATAATAGTCCTTCTCAGCAGTATTATATTGCCTATTTAATTTATCACAATGCACTCAATACCAATGATATGATTATTCATCCTGCTGTTTCATTTACTAGCATTCATGAATTGACAACATTTTTATCTACCCGATTATCCTTTTCCTTCTCTTGTTTTAATGGTGCCATTTCAAACGAGAAAATCATTATGATTGAAGCTACATCCCAGCAGTATTTAGAAGTGTATTCCCAATTAGAATCTTTCTATACAAATATTTCTAATACATACCACACTACTTTATTTTTATCACCTTGTTATCATGATATTAAATCTATCTCCACATATATTATGTACACTCGAAAAAATGCTGTCCAAAGTTTAATTTTAGGGATGACAAAATTATATGGAAATCATAACAATTTACTAAATAAGAATTATCCATCTCTTTTAACGAAGCAGTTATCTGAGAAATACATATCTCTCATAAAACAAACTAAATATGCTGACTTAGAAAAAGAACTAGGACTCTTGTTTCATGATTGGATTAGAGAACAATATCCTCTTTATTATGTAGAAAAAGATCTGTTATTCTTTTTAGAATATTTAAGAAGGACTTTATTTTATAATGAAATCTTAGATTATGATTTAGACTTATATTTACAAGATACCATTATTTCTTCTAAAACTTATACTACTTTATGTGAAAACTATTACCACACAATTTTAGATATCTTTGATCTTTCCATCACTCACAACGAAAATACATTTTCTAGTGGTGAAATTGTAAAAATGGCAAAGGAATATTTTCAAAATAATCTAGCAGAAAATATTTCCCTAGAGGAAATGAGCGTTTATTTACATGTATCCCAAACTTATTTATGTAAAATTTTCAAAGAAGAAATGAATTGTTCTCCAATTTCCTATTACACAAAAATAAAAATTGAAAAAGCAAAAGAACTGTTAACCTCTGCTTCCTCTAACCAGATTAAAGAAATCAGTGTTGTTACTGGATTCAGCGATCCTTATTATTTCAGTAAAGTATTTAAAAAATATGAAGGCATTACTCCTAGTCAGTATCATAATTTACACAAAAAAACGTAAAAGAATAGTGGGTATCATTGTAACTCCTATATTTTCTCTAGGAAATTTATATGTGGCATTTCAACTGAAAGAAACATGATAAAAAGCGTTTACATCCATTTTATTGGTTGCAAACGCTTTCTTTTATACTTCTTTTTTTCTAATTACAAACTGATCTATTCTCATTCCACTTTCCCCAAAGAAAAGTTTAATATAATTATATTGATCTTTTCCAATTTCCACATCTACCAAGACAGATACATTTTTGCAATGATGCTTTGATAAGGTTACCATTTTCACTTTTTCGATACCTGCATATACAGTCATTGGAATTTGTGCCATGCGCTCAATATCTGCATTCAATACCATGTCAATTGTATAGTTGCCACTTTCCATAATATGGAATCTTACGCCATGCCCTTTTGCAGTACAAATCACACTGGTATCAATTGCAATCCCTTCTTTTGTCGGTAACATATCTGGCAATTCCTTACATCGTTTATCTTTATGATCAAATCGATTGCGCTCCTCTATTTCCAATGGATAGCAACCTTCCATTCTTCCTAATGCTGGTGATTTCAATATAAAATTACAAATATTTTTTGCATTTCTAGCAAGATGTGCTCTTGTAATAATCTTCTGTTCTAATCCCACTTCCGTGTTATCTCCATGACTATTACTTTCTGCATCATGAGCAACCATATACAAATCATTTTGTGCTTTTACCATATACATGGTATTTTGTGGACTTGGTTCTTGACCTTCTTTGTTCATCTGTGCCCACCAATCAGTCATGATGCTTCCCTGAAATCCCCATTCTTCATGTGCGATTTTCGTCAACAAATCATAATTACTTGCTGTCCACACACCATTTAAAGAACCATAAGAAGTCATAATACTATAAGCACCTGCCTCTTTCACCGCCATTTCAAAACCTTTTAGATAAATCTCTCTTAATGCCCTTTCTGAAACAACACTATCAGATTCTGTCCGTTTAAACTCTTGGTTGTTGCATGCAAAATGCTTAATCGTTCCCGTTACATTATATCGATGCATGGCATGTAATTGTGATACTGCCATCTTTCCTGTTACATAAGGATCTTCTGAAATATATTCAAAATTTCTTCCATTCAAAGGGTTTCTATGAATATTGATGCCTGGTCCTAATAAGGTTTCGATTTTATTATAATTCAACTCTTTCCCTAAATGTTCAAATAGCTCCTCACACAAATCTTGATTAAAACTACAGCCGATTGCCGTTCCATTTGGCAATGAAAACGCCATATCTCCACTATCCATACGGATTCCAGATGGTCCATCAGAGCAACACACTATGGGAATTCCAAAGGATTGTAATCCTTCTGTAACTCCACCAAAAGAACCAGCTGTTCCTGCTGTCACTTTAGGGGAACACATGCCTTCTCCACGACTCATATAAATCAAATCCTTATCACTTAATTGTGCAATAAACTGATCTAAATCAACCTTCTTATCATATACATCTAACAAACGATAGCCTTGGTTTCCCGTATATTCACATGAATCTAACATATCATCATCTTCATAAGGCTCATATTCTTTTGCTCGCATTGATACCTTTTCATAACCCACGTGTACATTTGTGTTTCCTACAGGTTTCATTCGTTTAAATTCTACAATTGGTGCACAGGCACTAGATAATTGTTCTACTACCACTAATTCATCTAATAAAACACGACCTACTAAACTAGCACTCCTCACATCATTTCCTAGATAGTATTCATACTTCCCTTCTTCTAATACATAAGCATAAGGATGTCCTGTATAACCACCATCATCATAAGAGACCGCTTGATTTTTATCAATTGTAAAGCTGATAGCTTCCATTTCAGATGGCTGTAATTCTTTCGTCTTGGCAAATGCCACTAGATTTCTAAGGGGTTTTCCTAATTTCCCTTGTGGTGGATTCACATACACTTGAAGGATTTCTTTTCCAGATACATTTCCTGTATTCTTCACTTCTGCTAAAATTTCTACAAACTCATCCTTCTCTTGAAATGACACCAGCTTTATTTCAAATGTCGTGTATGATAATCCAAATCCAAAAGGATATAATACTTTCTCTTTCGCAAATGTTTCAAAATAACGATATCCTACATAAATATCCTCTTCATAAATATTAATCTTAGGATCTCCGAAATTTTTAGTAGATGGGTAATCCTCTAAGTTTTTTGCAATGGTATCTGTCAGTTTACCACTAGGTGTTTCATCACCGACTAAAATATCCGCCACACCATTTCCGCCTTCTTGTCCACCTTGCCAAACATAAAGCACTGCCTGGGGCTGATATTCTTCTACCCATTTCATATCAATGATATTACCCACATTCAATAAAACAACTACTTTTTCAAAATGACTACATACACCCTCTAGCATTTTTCGTTCTTCCTGCGTTAGTAAGTAACTACCCTCATTACCAGAATTATCTTTATCTTCTCCTGCCTGACGTCCAATGATAACAATGGCTATATCAGATTCCCTTTGTGCTTTTACAAGCACCTCTTCTGAAAGTTCCATTTCTTTTTGAAACCATGGTTCTTGTGCCCATCCAGCTCCCATATCAAAAGGGTTATCTAGTAACCATTCTTCATATGTTTTTATCAATTCCTCATTAAGGATAATATCTTTCTTTGCCCGCAGACCATCTAAAATACCTACCACATAAGGAGCATTTACCAATCCTCCTGAACCAGTTCCACTTTTTAAATAATCGAATTGCATTCTTCCAAATATTGAAACTTTTTGCCCCTTCTTTAAAGGCAATACAGCATCATCTTTTTTTAATAATACACAGCTTTCTGCCACCATTTTTCTTGCACATTTAGCATATTCTTGCCAATCAAATATTTC
>JAWXVD010000182.1:0-1789 GCA_044425705.1 Eubacteriales bacterium
CTTCTTTGTATTCTCTAACATTGTTACATCATTGTTTGTAATTCCGCCCAAATAAATGGCACTTAGTAATTTAAAGCCCAGTGACATTCGTTTTCCCAAAGAACTTTCCACTTCCAGTGGTAGTTCATCAAAGATCAAATTCTTTCTATCAATTCTCGATAATAACGTTGCTCCAAAATCCCATCTATACACATCATCTGGTACATCTATACCCAACTTTTGATATAGCTTCAAAACCTCATCTCTAACGGCTCCTGATGGAGATGCAACTGGTACATTCCAAAATGGACGGGCTGACAATAATTCTTCACTTGTTAACGTAGTACCACCTGCGTTAACTAATGAAAAAATATTTTGAGCATCTAATACTGTAGCATTATATAATTTGATCATACCTATCCTTGCTTTAGAAATAACTGCTTCACTTCTTTTGACTACATCAATACAATTACTATAATAATCCCAGTGCATACTAATATGATCCTTTAAGGCTTTTTCACAATCTTCTGTTACTCTATACCTCAATAAATTATCACAAAAACTATCTCTATCAATATTATTTTCCTCAATAGATTCAAGTATTTTCTTTCTTAACTTAACTGGATCACATACATATTTCCCTTCCCTAACTGTTGCATAACTTAAATCTTTTATTTCTACTATCCCATTAAACAAAAACATTCGTTCAAATTTTGTATTTCCTTTTACTTTTTTACCATGTACAACTAATATAATATCCAACAGGGTAACTAAACTATTATATTGTGATTGAGCATCAAAAGAATCTATCCATTCGTCATCTTCCGAATCCTCTTCATTCTCAGTTTCACTTTCTTTTACATTTTCAAATTCTTTCTGTAAATAAATATCTATTTTTTTCCAAAATTTTTCTTTAACTATATCATCACTATCATTTGCAGTAAATTTAATAAATGATCGTGCCCATTCATATAGCGATACATAATCTTCTCTCATTAACTTAAGTGCATTTCTACGTTGTCTTCCATCCAGTAACCATACTGCATCCTTACTGTGATTTAATATTACTACTCCAACTGGATACTCTTTAAAAACACTAATACACAGTTTAAAATTATCTTCTTTCGTCCAAGTCTGTTTACGTTGAAATCTGGGTAGTTTAATATTACTTGCATTATCAATAAAATCTTTAACGCTACTTTCCACGATACTATATGCCATAATTTTCTCTCCTGTATTCTTTTTTCTCCCATCGTTCATACTTTCACCTCTACAATATTAATTGATGTATTGAGATGAATTTATTTTATATAATTCTATCACAATACTTTCTGAAGATCTTGTTTTTATTTAAAATATACAGTTTTCATAAAATTATGAAACCAGTAATAACATTAACGCAATTTATCTACTAGTAGCAATAAATTACACTAAAAATGCTATTACTGGTTTCTTTATCTATACAAAATAATTTAGGCATTATCTTGTATAAACTTTATCACTCTACGAACATCTCGTCCGCGTCGAGTTTCTGTTGTCTTTGCTAATATTGCTATATCTGAACTAATTGTATCTATCCCCTCTTCTGCTACCAATTGATTCTGAACTATCGGTATTCGTAAACACAATCTAGCACTTAGTTTCATTTGCTTCTCTCGCGAAAGAGTGCAATAATACATTGCCATTTCCGATATTTCAACAACTGCTTTTAATTTTTTCTTTCTAATAATAGCTAAATCAAGTAACGTGGCCATTTTCGAATGATTTTCTCCATATTTTTTAAATGCAACCTTATTTTTTTTAGAATCCG
>JAWXVD010000182.1:1799-5280 GCA_044425705.1 Eubacteriales bacterium
AATATTCACCTATCGCATCATATGTACCGTCAACTACACTATCTTTTAAAATGTAAGGCAGCTCAAAAATTGCGTCCTCAATTTCACTATATTGAATTATTGTATCAGCCTTAACATTTTCTCTAGATTCTGCTTTTCTAAGAATTTCTATCAATTCTTCTAAACTAAACCCTAATAATGCCTCTGCAACCTTCTCTGCTACTAGAGTTGAACTGACTGTACAATTCGAATGTTTATATTGCAAACAATTGATATCAACTTCTTTAGTTAAATATTTTTCTACTATTTTTTCTTTATCTGATAGTAACGTTTCCCAACACAAACCTGACCTTTCGCAAAATTCACACAATGGCTTATTTGCATATTTCCTGCCATATCCATACTGAAGAGAATACATATTTTCTTGTTCGAACTTCAAGTCGAAATATTGACTTGCAATTCGAGGAAATCTTGCTTCAAAATCCAACATAGATTGGTATGCCGAACAATTTGACGTTTTATCTTTTTTATATTCTTGATTTGCTACACAAAATTCTCTATACGATTTCTTTTTAAAAAAACTCGGCTGATTACACCATCGAGCTAATTGAATATAAATATCTTTAAATTCACTATTTTTATATTCTTCATATCTCATAATATACGGAAGTGACCCATATCTCATTAGAGTATGAATGCGTTGAAAAACATCCTCTATATCCCTTTCATCCTGTGAATTATATGCACTTATAACATACATCTTACATACTTTAGATGAGTAGCGTTTCCACAATTGAACTTTATTTACAATCAGATCTGTATCTTCGATATGGTCAAATGCAAAAATAAAATCTCCATGATAATGTGTGTTTACAAATCTCTTTGCTTTTTCGTCTGTCATTAATCTCAAATCAATTCCTTGTCTAAACTGGAAAGGTTTACCTATTAATTCTAGTTCATCAAGAATTTGATTCCACTTCGGATGCGAAAGTATATTATCATCCCATAAATATATATATGGTCTTTTTTCATCATAAAATTCTTTAATCGGAGAATGTATAAATGATCTGTCATATTTTTTATTTACACAAAATGAACATTTTCTAAAACATCCACGTGTAGCAAAACCGATTGAATAATCCAAATAATCTGCAAATTTACTTCTTACCTTTCCCAACTTAATTTGTTCATTAACATAATCTAAATACAAATCGTAATATGGCATATGATGCTCGATCTCATCTGGTAAATTTTCTCCACCATCTTCATAAAATCCTGTTCCACCATATGATATATTAGGTAATTTTATTACCCAGTCTGGGACTTCTGTAAAAGTAAATACCCTAGACATATAAATTTCATCATAATCAACTATTTCATCATATGATTTATAGATCAGATTTACCTCATCACCTAATTCCAAATGATACCCCGCTATTTTCATTAACGCTAAATTAGGATGTCTTGTCCCATTATCCATTAAATCTGCATCTATAATCCCAATTTTTTTCATTTCATCCACCATTTCTTCATTTGTTGATCGAACTTAGTTTCGATCTCATATAGTCATTATAACACAAACGATTTTTTTGACAAGATCTCTCTTGACTTTTTTCTTGAAAATTATTGACTTTTCAAGATCACTTGATCCTTCACTTCACTATTTCCCCCTCCATATCACATTCCACTGTATACCACACTCCATCCACTTCAACTTCTACCGTTATCCCATCCATCTCCAACATACAGAACTCTTTAAACTCTAACTCATCTACGTCTCTTTCATAATATTCCCCCACGTTTCCCTTCACTTTCTCTTCTAGTTCAATACGTTCATCTATCACATCTTCTCCATTCACATAAGCACTCACAACTTGTCCATTACTGATTGCGATAATTGAAGAAAACTCTTCCTGCTCCCTGTTTAATTGCATTGCAACTATTATTCCAATAGCCAAACCTCCTGCTAACATCCCTACTCTTTTTACTCGTTTACCCATATGTCTTTTCCTCTTTTCTTTTTGCAATCTATTCATTGCAATTATAGTTTCTTTTTATACTAAAATCAATAAAAAGACATATACTACACAAAGAAAGAGGTATTTCAAATGGCTCAGAAATTAAAACAAGTAAATGATATTTCTATCGGCAGTAATATCCGTAATTTGCGAAATGCCTGTAACTTAACCCAAGAACAAGTTGTGGCTCAATTACAACTTCGTAATCTTCCTACTTCTCGTAGCACTTATTCACAGATAGAATCCGGTACCTACAATATTCGTATCAGTGAATTAATTGCACTAACCGATATTTTCAATACCGATTTCAACACCATATTCGCAAATGTCCTCAACGCAAAATAAATCCCTAGATACCTCATGAGATTTACTCATAAGATACCTAGGGATTCTTCTATGAATCGACTACAAAGTCTTATTCTATTGTCTGAATGAACTTTCTAACCTTCTCGAACACTTCATCAACTGTCATATTCAACCAATTCTTTCTTGATCTTTCTACTTGTTTCTTATATGTATCGCTTTTAAATATTCTCTCCATTCTCTTTTGAATATCTGCTGCTTTTGATACGTTAATTGTAGAATCAGCATAGATATATTTCTCTATACATCGCTCTAATTGCTGCATGTCCACCGTATCCGACAAATAACAAATATCAAATATATCTTTATATCGGGTAGAACGAGTTCCAAATCGTAGCATAGATTTCAACTTTTCTGTTATCATTTGCGCCTTGGAATTAATCAACACACTTGCCATTTCCTCATCATAACAAACATCAAAGCAGTATTCCTCTTGTTCTATATCAAGATCCTTATGTACACCAATATCCATTTTAGAAGATAGTACATTTCCAACATCATCGGATACTTCTATATAAATTCGTTTTCCTTTGTAATCTCTATGATTCAATTCTTCTACTGGCGAGGCTATTCTTAAATGAATCCCATCTTGGCAATCCAATCGATCTATAAATATTTTAATTGCCTCTTCTGATATAGAATATTTAATGAAATCCAAATCAATATCCTGCGTTGCACGTCTCACTTCACCAGACAAGCTTCGCATGACTACTCCACCTTTGATTGTAACATTTCTACTCAAACTACTTTTAGAAATCGCATGAACAATAATATCTTGGCATAACTTCGCCTCTGCATTCGCTTCGTTATATCCAGCACCTTTAATTTTCTCTACTTCTTCCATTAAATTCATTACAGCACCTCCATCTCTATCATATGCATCAGCCTATCCCCTTGCTTGAATCTACTTGCATACTCCTCCAACCTCGCTATATCCATATATTCTACTTTCTTTCTATAGCTCAAAATAATTTCTTTATAATAATCAAATGGTAGATTATTTCTAAAACGCATGAGCTCTAATAGCATTCGTTCTTGATCGTATATAGCAATTGTAATATTATTTCGTTGCATTTGCGTAATGCCAATATCGAATAAATCTGCTCTTACAAAGGATTGTT
>JAWXVD010000183.1:0-5275 GCA_044425705.1 Eubacteriales bacterium
GTTCCATATCCTGCTATTATTATTGGGTAATAAAGCATGAATGGTTCTGATTAACTTAGAATTGATAATAGAATGTTATCGAAATGATTTAAGAACTTTATGCTTTAGGTCGAGCATAACAGAATTTATTTTGTTTGACAAGTGGAAAATCAAATGTGGTATTGGACGGATAGTTCAATTTTCCCTATATCTTACGTTTATATTCTATCTTTTGAATTTGAGTTTCAAGTAAATTCCATTTTTACTTGACATTATCCTGCAAATTACGTATATTCTTTTTAGGAGGTATTATAAAATGAGCGGATATATGAATCTAATACAAAATTATCTAGAAACCATTCCTATTAACCAACTAATCATTGCTAACAAACTTCATGCGGAAGTATTTCCCAGTATTCCTGTAAGTAGCTACTATAAATCTTTGGAACGATGTGTAAGAGCAAAACAGCTTATTCATCTAACGAAAGGTGTCTACTATAGACCTAGAGTTACCTACCTTGGTATAATTCCTATTAGTGAGCTAGATATCACAAATTTTTTCATACAGAATAATCAGGGTATGCTCATTGGATATCGCATGTTTAATAAAAAGGGCTTAACAACGCAAGTAAGTAAACAAGTAAACATACTGTCGACTAATATCACTGACAATAAAAAGAACCTTAAAAATGTCAATGTCTCAAAAATCGATATTGTATTGCAAGATTGTACTATATCAACTATTGAGACATTGGAGATTCTACAAAATTATAATAAAATTGAAGATTTAAACTTGAGACGTCTCCTTGCTTATATGGAAAAATTTGCTACTATGTATTCTGATGATACTATTACACATATCTTAAAGTGCCGCAGCTATAAAAAATCCACTTTAGCTTCCTTACAGGCATTTTTAACTCATTATAATGTAACAAATTCCCTCAATCAATATTTGTCCCCTTTATCAACCTACCAAACAATAGCTGTGGAGGAATTGTATGAGATTACACGAGAATAAACAACTTTTTCAAGATTTAATAGCACTGACTGCCGAACATATTGGTATCCCCGAAGATGCTATTGCACGAGATTATTTTATCGTATTAACTTTAAAAAAGCTCAGTGATAGTTCATTTGCTGAATGCTGCGTATTTAAAGGTGGCACATCCTTAAGTAAGTGCTATCCCAATTCAATTAATAGATTTCTGAGGATATTGACATTACGGTTCTTGATGATACTTCTCTGTCTCCTAAACAATTCAAAACTTTACTTAAAAATGTTGAGAATACTATGTCGCAAGGAACTCGTATGGAAAAAATACCAGAAGAGCGAAATAATCGAAATACTAGCGCCATGCACTCTGCGTAACCCTCTCTTCTAAAGTCCGACACATATATGATGTTACTGTACTATATAAACGTGATGATATTCAGCTATTTCTACAGAATAAAGTTACGCTCAAAGCTTTACTTGTTAAAACGAAAGAATGTGATACTCACTACTTATCTAAACGAAATATTCCTACATCACTGGTTCCAAATGGTTCCTATGATTTCGATTCATGGAAGAATCTCCTTGATAAAGAAATCCAAGTACGTTATGAAAGTCTACACCATGATTTATTATATACAGATGCTCCTCAAGTCTTTTCAGAGACATTAGAAACTTTCACTGCAATTAATTATTTGTTTAATTCTATTGGTGAATAAAATGATTATTTCACATCAATCCCCTGGTTCTACCAAACAAGAATATTTAAAATATCTAATTATACTTTTTTAACACCCTGCAGTAATTCAATGTCCAAATTGTTTGAACTACGCAGAAAGGAATAAAACCTAAAATCATTCCTACGGTAATTGCGACATAAGATTGCCATAAATCGGAAAAAACAAAAGCAAATATTAAACTAATTAATACACCTAAGGACATACAAATTATTTGTATCTTCAATATATTCAATCCGTTGGATATATAAGAACACACATGTTGCCATGTGTACATTGCCCCGTAAATAGCAAATATAAATGCCGTTGTGTAATTGACAGCAATAGAATTTTCTCCAAGCCAAACATTAAATATTAATTGTGAAACTGGAATTATAGACATTTGCATAATAAAAACTAAAATTACTAATAAAAGCATTATCTTAAGTGTTTTTCGCAACCACTCATATCTTTTTTCCACTACAGCCTTTGTAATCGCAGACCACATTGGAGCCATTGCCAAAATAATTATTGTTGAAACTAAATGATATACTTTATAATACAGTTGATATTCAACCACTTGTTCAGATGATATTAGATACGCAATCAAAAAATTTGCAGTATTATTCATCATCATAGCAATTATCTGTAAATATAAAAATATTCCACCTAACTTTACAGTTTCCAATGCATGTGTTTTAGAAAAATATCTATAATTAGGTCTTAGCTCTTTTAATTTTGACCCAAAAATAACCAACGTTGAAATCAACAATGGAATATTTACTGCAAATAGATATATCACTGCTAAATTTTCTATGCTTCTAGTCCATTCAAGATTATTTGCTAATAATACATAAATAAGCAGTATACTATTAGTAACAAACGATAAGAATCCACTTAAATATGAAACTTGAAGTGCATATGCAATAGATATAATTATTCTTAAAACGAATTGTAAGGCTATACTAAAGAACACTATTCTTATTGTAAGAATTAAGGTGTCTAGTGATAAAACATCTGTAGATATACCTAATATATTATTCCATGGAATATATTCAATGCATAATGAACCCAACCCAAAAATAATAATTATTATTAACGTTAAGAATACATAGGCAGAAGAAATATATTTCTTACTTTCCAACAAATTTTTTTCGCCCCATGATTTCACCAGTTTATTTCTAAGTCCATTACCTATACCCAAATCAAAATTTAACATCCAAGCCAAAATAGATAGCAACGTAAACCATACTCCCAAAATAGAATCATTAGAAAAATATGTTATATACGCAGACGTTGTAAACAAGGCAATAAATAAACTTCCACCCTTTATTCCAAATGATATTATAATATTTTTTATAACTAACAGTGTATTTTTATCTTTAATTTTTTTCATCTTATCTCGTCTTTCTATCTATAGAGTATTTCTAGTAGCATAATAAGCTTTATCCTTTATTTATACAGAATTTTTAATTAAAATATCATATTCAGAAGCTTATACTAAATATGGTACAGATTGGAGACCATCAATCCGCACACCAAAACCACCATTACGTATTAAGAAGACCGCATATTATTTTGCAATAGTGTATTACTTCTGACAAATCAGAACAGGTAGGATAAGTATTTTTGTGTATTACACACATATGCTCTATTAACCAGAAAGCGCTCTCTTTAATCAGAAATAGGTGCACTAGTTATTCAGAATACGTGCATATTTCAACTGGATATTTTTCTAGTTTTTTTCTCTTTTCTATTTCATCGTCACTTGATCTTATGTATAGTGCAACATCAATTTGAAATTTATCAGCAAGGTGATTCATGTAGTCAAATGCACTTGCTTTTAACCCACTGTATCTTTTGCTTTCTACTAAGCTATAATAGATATCAGATTTAGTCATTTTAGCATTCTAAAATATAAGTATAGTATTTATCTAGCTTGCTACGAAATGATTTTTTACACAAATCATCTTACGTTCCATATGCATATTTTTTCACAGTATTTCTGCTATGGTGCAATAACTTGGCAATTTTTCTAAATGAATATCCTACCTCAAGAAATTTCTGAATATTTTGGTATAGTTCTACGCTTTTAGGATCATATTCAGATGAGTTATTCACAGTGTTAAGCATTTTTTTACACTCATCTTCTAAAGATTGTGCTGGATCTATTTCATCAATGTGTTTTGGTATTTTTATATCAGCTGGTACAGTTGAATTCAGTGTATGTTTAATAGCTTCCAATAAATTCTGATGTAAATGGAATCTATCTGCAATCTGCATAGCATCTGGTAATACTTCTGATATTGCTGCTGCATAAGCACTTGCTCTATCTCTTGTTACACACTTCACTTGTTTATTTTGCTTCAACCATTCTTTTAATTCTTTACCATCTCGTCCATCTAATAACGCAATGGGTTTCTCCATCAACAATAATTGTTCACTTTCTTCTCCACAATTAATACATTTACAATTTGTAGAATGTGATTTCATCTTAAGTTACTAACACCAGTTCAACTGGATGTTTATTATTGCCCCTCCTTACTGTTCGCCCAAAAGGACGCTATCGCAAGCACTCATACCGGTCCGCTATAAAGCGGTACTTCTTGAATCTTCTTTTCGGGACTCTTCTGCCTAATCTATTATATGTTTTTGTACTGCTTCATCTGTTATATTACCAACTGTTTCTACGTAATATCCTCTTGTCCAAAATGCTTTTTCCCATTTACTTTGCAGTTCTGGATATCTATCATAAATCATCAAAGTACTTTTTCCCTTTAAATATCCTATAACACTAGATATTGAATATTTCGGTAGTATTGCTAAACTCAAATGTACATGCTTCACGCACACTCACATATACCACTTATCACATATTAACTTTATTAAAAATCTCGTTTTCTCATGATACAATATAAACACTTTATATATGGCCAAAAAAATAATTTTATACCTCTAATACTATAATTTTTACAATAATAATACCCTCTAGATAATATCGGCAGATTTTTACGATTAAACATTAGCTTTACCCTTGTCCCCCTCTTGACTTCCTTATCATGGTATGTACCTTTTCGTGTATTACCCTCGCAATATCCAACATAATCGCTAGCAATATAAATAGGAATTTTTTTAGCCTGCATTCTAAGCGAATAATCAAAATCTCCTAATCCATGTACATAATAATTATCAATTATTCCTACTCTACTAATAACCTCATTACTAACTAGAAAACAATTCCAATTGGCTAGTATACATTTTTTTAATTTTTTGCTAGGATTCAATAAAACGGATTTTTCATTTCTTCCTCCATATGTAATTGTATTATCTCTTCCGCATGTTGATCCAACTACACCACACACACCTTTAACTGACTCGTATGAGGATAGCATAATTTCCAATGCTCTATCAAAAAAAACCACATCATCATTAATCATTAAATAGAAATCATGTTTATTTTTAATAGCCTCTTGCATAGCTAAATACATTCCTTGTTATAGACAAGCCAAAATGGCAAGAACCTGCTACACTTGAATGTCTTCAGATTGTTCGATATAATGACATTATACTAAAGAAAGAAAAAAGGTTT
>JAWXVD010000184.1:0-5253 GCA_044425705.1 Eubacteriales bacterium
GATGAATCTACTAGGCGATTTACCAGAGTCTAACCAAATTAGTTTGTTTGATTTTGGAATGTAGAGAAGAAAAGGATGAAAAGCGAAATGAATAAGGAAATAAAAGGTTTTTTTGAGGAGTTGTCGTCAGGGAGTCCTACGCCTGGTGGTGGTGGCGCTAGTGCAATGATTGGGATGGTGTGTAGTGCTTTGTGTAGTATGGTTGGAAATTTGACTAGTGGAAAGAAAAAGTATGCCGAATATCAAGAGGAGATTGAGGGGATTTTGGAGCAGGCAAAGGGGGCAACAGATCGATTGTATCAATTGATTGATGAGGATGCCTTGGCGTTTGCGCCTTTGGCGAAGGCTTATGGAATTCCAAAAGATCAAGCTGATAGGGAAGAAATTTTGGAAGCAGCGCTTGTAGTAGCGGCACAAGTGCCTATGGAAATTGTAGAGGAAGTTTATAAACTGATTCCTATGATGGAGCAGTTGGTGGACAAAGGCTCTAGGCTAGCTATTAGTGATGTAGCGGTAGCGGCAGCAGCCTGTGAAGGGGCGTTAAAAGGTGCTGTGATGAATGTTTATATCAATACCAAGTTGATGAAAAATAGAGAAGTTGCTATCGAAATGAATGAAAAAGCACAATCTCTTGTGGCAGATGGTGTTGCACGTTGTCAATCGGTTTATGGACAAATTACAGAACAATTATTGGGGGAGAAGAGTGAGTTATTTCTCAGGAGTAAAGATTTGTGAAGATGCAAGGATTATTGGTTGTCAGAATTTGAGAAAGGGAGGGAAATCTGAATGAAAGAATTAAGAGGAATGCCAGTAGTGAAAGGATTACTGGAGGGATTTGGTATAGAGACAAAGAAATTAAAGGAAAAAGGAATTATTCCTAAACTAGTAGTGATTCGAGTGGGAGCTAGAGAGGATGATTTGGCTTATGAAAGAGGCATCTATAAACGTTTTGGAGCAGTAGATGCTTTGGTGGAAACAAAAGAATTGTCAGAGGAAGTATCACAAGGTGAGCTGGAAGATTTGATTCATACTTTGAATCAGGATGATGGTGTGCATGGTATCTTGTTGTTTCGTCCCTTACCAAAGCATTTAAACGAAAATGAAATTAAAGAGTTAATTCTAGAAGAAAAAGATGTAGATTGCATGGGTAGTGCAAATAATGCCCATGTATTTGCTGGTGATGGAGTGGGTTATCCTCCATGTACGCCACAAGCCGTGATGGAATTATTGGATTTTTATGGAATTTCATTGACTGGCAAAAAAGTTACCATTGTAGGACGTAGTATGGTTGTTGGAAAACCACTTGCCATGTTAATGTTAGCGAAAAATGCTACAGTTACCATATGTCACACAAGAACCCAGAATTTAGAGGAGGAATGCAAAAGAGCTGATATTTTAGTAGCTTGTGCAGGAGTGGCTAAAATGATTACAAAAGAATTTGTATCAGAGAATCAAGTGGTTATTGATGTAGGAATCAATATGGTAGATGATGCATTATGTGGTGATGTGGATTTTGAAGAAGTTGCAGATGCGGTAGCTAGTATTACACCGGTACCAGGTGGGATTGGTAATGTGACCACATCGGTATTATTAAAACACACTATTATGAGTGCATTAAAGAATATGTGTAACAGTTCAGCCATGCAATAAAAAAGAATAAAAATTGGCGAGGGAGCTTGCTCACTAAGACAATTTACATTCTTTTTTATTATATGGCGCTCCGCCACACCGAAAAGTAGTCACTTTAGTGACGGATTTGAGGTGATGGCTGAACTGTTACGAAAATGTAGAGAGATGTAACAACGTATACAGATAAAAAAACGGCATGTACAGGAATTTCCTATACATGCCGTTTTTCGGGTTGGGCTGTTCGCTATTTCTAACATACAGTCGCAGCTCGTACGGGAATCGAACCCGTGTTTCCGCCGTGAGAGGGCAGCGTCTTGACCGCTTGACCAACGAGCCGAATTTCAATGCTTTTTTATTCTATTACAAAGTTGAACAAAATGCAAGAACTTTTTTATTTTTTTTATTTTACATTTTTATGAGAAATCCAAGGATTTTCCTTGCATTTTGAATAGAGAAGTGCTATACTTCAAATAGTTTGAATATTGTTACTAGTTAGAGTGGGTCGAAAGAATCCGCTCTATTTATTTTGTAAGGGTAAAATGTAACGATATCAATGGTAAAAAAGAAAACTGAATATGGAAAGATGAGGTGAATGAATGTCTAAAAGAGAGACATATGAAGCCAGAACAGAAGCATTATTACAACCCATCGTAGAAGCCAATCAAGTAGAGGTATATGATGTGGAGTATGTCAAGGAAGGGAGCGACTGGTATTTACGTGTTTATTTAGATAAACCAGAAGGCGTAAATATTATTGATTGTGAGAATGTAAGTAGAGCACTTTCGGCACAAATGGATGTAGAAGATTTTATTACTGATGCTTATATTTTAGAAGTGAGTAGTCCTGGACTTGGAAGAACATTAAAAAAAGCAAAGCACTTTGAAAAATCAATGGGGGAGGAAGTGGAGATAAGAACTTATAAACCGATTGAAAAATGCAAAGAGTTTGTTGGAATATTAAAAGCCTATGAAGATGGGAATGTAACCATTGAAACAGAAGAAAAGGAAATGGTATTTGCAAAATCTGATATAGCGCTAGTACGTTTAACATTTGATTTTTAAGATAGAAAGGGATGTAGATTAAAATGAACAAAGAATTATTAGAGGCATTGAATATTTTAGAAAAAGAAAAAGAGATTAGCAAAGAAACATTATTTGAAGCAATTGAAAATTCTCTAATCACTGCTTGTAAAAACCATTTTGGAAAAGCAGATAATGTAAAGGTTGAAATTGACAGAGATACATGTGAGTTTTTATGTTATGCAGAAAAAGAAGTAGTAGAAACACTAGAAGAAGTAGAAGATGAATTGCTTCAAATTGCATTAGAAAAAGCTGTAGAAATTTCAAAAAAAGCTAAAGTAGGTGATACTTTACATGTGGAGATCAAATCAAAAGAATTTGGTCGTATTGCAACACAAAATGCTAAAAATGTAATTTTACAAAAAATTCGTGAAGAAGAGAGAAGTGTTGTTTATAATCAATACTTTGAAAAAGAAAAAGATATCGTAACAGGTATTGTACAACGTTATGTGGGTAGAAACATCAGCATTAATTTAGGAAAGGCAGATGCACTCTTAAATGAAAGCGAACAAGTAAGAGGAGAAGTGTTTAAGCCAACAGAAAGAATTAAACTTTATATCATAGAAGTGAAAAATACACCAAAGGGTCCAAGAATTTCAGTAAGTCGTACCCATCCTGAATTGGTAAAAAGATTATTTGAATCAGAAGTAACAGAAATCAAAGATGGTACTGTTGAAATCAGAAGTATCGCCAGAGAAGCTGGAAGTAGAAGTAAATTAGCAGTTTGGTCAAATGACCCTAATGTAGATGCTGTGGGTGCTTGTGTAGGTATGAATGGCGCCAGAGTAAATGCTATTGTAGAAGAATTGAGAGGCGAAAAAATTGATGTTGTAAACTGGGATGAAAATCCTGGTAATTTAATTCAAAATGCATTAGCACCTGCTAAAATTGTTGCAGTTTTTGCTGATCCAGATGATAAAACAGCAAAAGTTGTTGTTCCAGATTATCAATTATCATTAGCTATCGGAAAAGAAGGTCAAAATGCTAGGTTAGCAGCTAGATTGACTGGTTATAAAATTGATATAAAAAGTGAAACACAAGCGAAAGATGCAGAAGGTTTCCGCTATGAAGATTATATGGAAGACGAAGAATTCGAAAATGAAGATTTTTATGAAGAGGAAGTAGAAATTGCAGAAGAATAAGAAGATTCCTATGAGACAGTGTGTGGGATGTGGTGAAATGAAAAGTAAAAAAGAAATGATGCGAGTACTAAAAACCACAGAAGGTCCCATTGTTCTTGATGTAACAGGTAAAAAGAATGGAAGAGGTGCATATCTTTGTAAGTCTGCTGAATGTTTAAAGAAAGCTAGAAAAAACAAAGGGTTAGAGCGTTCTTTCAAGATGTGTATTCCAAATGAAGTTTATGATAGTTTGGAAAAGGAGTTTGATACAATTGAATGAAGTTAAAATTTTCTCGTTATTAGGATTAGCAACTAGATCTAGAAATGTTGTCAGTGGAGAATTTATGTCAGATAAATCTGTGAAAAGTGGCAAGGCACATCTTGTTATCGTTGGAGCAGATGCATCCGATAATACAAAAAAAATGTTTATCAATATGTGTGAATTTTATGAAGTACCATGTAGAGTGTTCGGAACGAAGGTAGAATTAGGGCACGCTATGGGAAAAGAATTGCGATCTTCACTAGCAATTACAGATGCTGGATTTGCAAAATCCTTAATTAAATTATTAGATCAGTCAAACAGTTAACGGAGGTAGTTACGTAGAATGGCAAAAATGAAAGTACATGAACTTGCAAAAGAATTAAATATACAAAGTAAAGATATTGTCTCTTACTTACAAAAAGAAGGTGTAGAAGTGAAAGCAGCACAAAGTTCTATTGAAGATGGTGCGATTTCTCTTGCAAAAAAACATTTTGGACATAGCAATGAAGTAAAGAGTGTAAAAGTAGAGGCACCAAATGCGGAAGCATCAAAGGCAGATACACCAAAGGTGGAAGTACCAAAAACAGAACGTGTTGAAAAGGAACAAAAAAAGAAAAAGAATATTATTTTTGTGAGTAATCCTCAAAATTCTAAAATTCCAGGTGGACAAAAACCACCAGTTAGAAATAATGTGCCAGAACAAAAAACAAAGCCAGTGACAAAACAAATTCAATTAGGTCCAAATCAAATGATTAATAAGGCAACTGGAAAAGTGATGGAAATGTTACCACCTAAAAAACCAGAAGTGGTTGTAGAAAGTAAACCAGAAGTAGTAGTTCCAAAAGCTGAACCAGTGAAACCAGAAGTGTCGGCTGTAGAAAAAGCGGCAGAAACTAAAGTGGTAACAAATGAAGTGGTTAAAAATGAAGACAGACCACAATATAACAACAATCGTCCAAATCAAAATGGAGATAGACCACAGTACAATAACAATCGTCCAAATCAAAATGGAGATAGACCACAGTACAATAATAATCGTCCAAATCAAAATGGAGATAGACCACAGTACAATAATAACCGTAACTATCAAAATGGAGATAGACCACAGTACAATAACAATCGTCCAAATCAAAATGGAGATAGACCACAGTACAATAATAAT
>JAWXVD010000035.1:0-27990 GCA_044425705.1 Eubacteriales bacterium
AGCCATAAGAAAATATCGCATGCTACCTCTACATTGCTCTTTCAAAAAAATTAAACTGTTTTTTTTCATCACTGACCATAATCTTTCTAACTCAAATTTTTCTCTCATACTAACAACTTGTACCCCTTTCCTAAATGAAAGGGGGTACAAGTTACCCATTGAAAAATCTCATTTTCAACAAGTTTCCATATGATAGATTTTAACATATAAAGTCACAATCGTCTATTTCTTATCAAGCAAAATTGCAAATCCAGCTTTTAAAGCTATTCCCGCAATAATATCTACCGATTCTCCATTAATTCTTAATTCTTCTAATACGACATTACCCCATGTTACTTTAAATTTGTACCCTGTTCCCATTTGTTCTAGCGTACCAAATCCTGTTGGTGTAAACCAAGTCAGTTTTTTAGGTGCTCCCTTAGCAATCGTAAAGGCTAAAGATTTTGTACAAGCATTATAATTTTGGCCTGACATTGCCATTGGAATTGCCCACATAATCAATTGACGACTGTAGTGTGAGTTACACCATGGTGTTCCTGTTTCTGTATGATATAAATCTCTCACATCCCATTGATCATTTAATGTAGTTCTCCATTTGTCTATTACTTCTTTGGCTGTGACTAAACTTTCTGCACAGTCTTCACCCAAGTAGATTTGGTTAGCACTCCAGTCTAAACTGCCAGCTTCCCAAGTAGTATGATAATTAAATCCTTTTACATAGTCATCTGGTACATTGCTTAATAAGGTCAAACCGTTAGGTGTGTTATTATGCAAATATTCTTGTACAAAATGAGAAGAAATATGTTCTTTTTCAGTCGTAACACCAAGATTTAATACAAATGCCCACAATTGACCATAAAGGCTATCTGCATGAAGTGCTGTGGTTTGTTCACCTTCTTGATCCCACCATGCTCCATAATAAGAACCATTATAAAAACGTTCTTCTACTGCTGCTTTTCCACGATTAAAAGCTTCTTCACAACGTGGAATAATAGAAGTATCACCGTTAATCTTTGCTAATTCTATGGTTGCAAGAAGAGAAGCTAAATAGTTGAATGAGTTATAACAAGTATTATCTCTGTCTTCAAATTTATCCAAATCATAAGTAGAAGCAATTTTTGTTGGTAATCCTAAACGTTCACAATGACGAAGTTCCCAATCTAGGGCATCTACTACACCATACCAATATTCTTCTAAGAATTCCACATCGCCAGTGGCTTTTACATATTGGTACATATCCAAAAGATATAATGGGTTATTGTCACGTCTATAATCACATTCATCAAAATCAAAATGTTTTGCACGTCCATATTCATGTGGCACAAATCCATCCAACTGTTTTTCTGCAAATACAGTCAATAAATTTTTCAATAAATTAGGATATACATAGGCATATGGTATACTTCTATAAAAATGTACATGTGTGGCATCTAAATCACAACAAGCAAATGACTCATATTGACGGAATCTACCATCTTCTGACCAAATAGAAGTAACTGCTAAATTTTCAATACTATTGACCATCACATCTTGTAACCAGTCTGGATGCGAATTATCAAAACAGAATGATTGCCATGCTAAAATATGATCCATAATCATATCTGTACTTTCTGACATTTTTTCTGCTACTTCACTGGCACTATCATATAAGTTCGTATAATAATTACCAATGATTTCTTCATTAAAATAACGATTTGGATAGTACCAAGATAAGATAAAAGTTACTGTTTTTCTTTTCTTAGGTGCTACTGTCACATTACCACGAATGGATCCTGTACGAATATCTGGTACTACATCATAGTTTAAAGTAAGACTGCGATATGCATCTCTTACATTGCGTCCAGTAAAAGCCAGAGACGAGTCTGCTTCATATACCGACAATATGCTTTCTCCTTCTACTGCTGTTCCTTCTTTTCCATGGAAAATCACTGCATTTTCTGTTAATTCAAGTTCTCCACCGACATGATTTGGCATACTCATCATCAAAGAAACATCTACTGCTTCCGCAGATGGATTCATAATGTCAAAAGTAAACATAACTGCTGGTGTAGCGCTCAAATCTTCATCCCCATAGCCAAAAGCATTATACGCATATAGTTTCACATCTACTGGCATTTTTCCATCTGTAAAACTTAATTTTGATACAGGAAATGCACCTTCATAAATAATCGATTCAATACAAGGCAAGTTCATTGGTGCATGGGTACGAAGGGTTGATACAAAGGTTTCTTCTCCTTTTCTCGTTTTGATAGCAAACAATGCCTCTTCTAATTGTACTTTTTCTCCATCTGCTGGACCATTATTAAAGATATTAAAATCTCTGATACTTCCATCTCCACGAAGTTCAATGGTACCCGCTCCCAAACCACCTAATGCTACAGAAGAACGGATTCCTGAAGGTGGGGCAATCGGTTCTTTGGTACGGTCTGTTACATCAAATAAATATGGGTAATGGTCAATTCCCATTTTCCCCCAATCAGTACACCAACGATCTGGTGTTTCCATATAATGACAAAGTTCTAAGGATTCTTCAAAGTGCATCTCTCTTGTCGTAATCCCTTGATTGAGGAATCGTAAACTGTCTAATTTTTTTGTAATCGGCTTTTTTACCATGATTTGCTCCATTTCTAGATAATATAAACATTTAGGTGAAAAATAAATTGTCCCTTTATCTTTCACCCTCATATTTTTTATCAATATATCTTATTCATTCACTGCAATTTCTTCGTATTGGCCGACAGCTTCTTTAAAGCCATCTGACATCACTTTCATATATTCATCTGTAATGTGAATAGCTTTTGGTTGTGGGTAAGTTTTTGCCATAAACCCACCACGTTTCGTACTTAGTAAAGATACCATCTTCTTGGCCTGTTCTTTTAATTCTTCATCCGACAAGTCCAAACTAGTTTGAATATCTAATGAACAAAAGAAACATACTTTTCCTGCGAAACGTTCACTCAATACTTCTAAGCCCATATTGTCTTGTTGATCCATTTGAATCACATCTAATCCTGAATCAATATACATGTCTAAGATATCTACAATATGTCCACATGTATGGGACATGGTATCTAAGCCTCGCTCATGAGCTGCTTGGAACATTTTTTTGTATAAAGGATAATAAATTTCTTCCCAGTGTGCTGGGCTAATCATCATTCTATCTTGTAATCCCATATCTTCAATTAAAATAAATCCATCTACACCACAATCTGCTAATTTGTGAATCACTTTAATCAAGTAATCGCAAAGTCTTTCACATACTTTTTTAAATTCTTCTGTATTTCCTGCTACATTGATCATAAAATCTTGAAAGCCAAAGAGATGAATCATGACTTGAAAAATTCCACTTGGTAACATAGCCAATACATATTTATCTTCTACATTTTCTGCCACTATTTTACGGATACTATCATATCTTTCATCTGCCAAATAATCTGGAAAAGTGACATCATCAAATTCTTCTAACCCTTCCCATGGAAATGTAGTTGGTTCTCCAAAAGTTTCACCCATCGTTTCCCAAATACAACCCCACTCATCAATTCGATTTCCTTCTGGTGTTTTATCTACATGTTTTGGGTCTTTGTCTAAAAAGCACCATATAAAATCATCACCATAAGCTTCTGGCCATGGTACTGGTGTACGATTTTGATCAAAATTATATGCTAATCTATCAGGTTTTCCAAAATGGATACTTTTTTTTACGCGTTCTTTGCCTGTCATTGCTTTTTCACTCCTATTTTTTTCTTGTAACAGTTTAGCCACACCTCAAATATTTTATGCCATCGCTTGATTTTTTTACATAAACTGGAATAATATCTTTTGGTGTCTCTACTGTGACTGTTTGACCACCTTCCACTTCTTCTCCTGTCCATGCATAAATCCAAGTTTCTCCTGCTGGAAGTACTACACTTCTCTCCGTCATATTTTCGTACATAACTGGTGCTACTAACATATCACCACCAAACATATATTGGTCTGCTAAATCATACATATTGTCTTGTTCTGGATATTCATAGAACATAGGGCGAATCACTGGATTTCCCACTTCATGTGCTTCTTGCATTAATGATTTAATATATGGTTTCATGCGTTGACGAAGCAATAAATATTTTTTACATACTTCATAAGTTTCTTCTCCAAAGCTCCAAACTTCGTTGTCTGCTCCCGAACCAAATACGTTTGGATCCCCTTCCACCATTGGTGTTTCTGGTTTACGCACACCATGAAATCTCATAACTGGTGAAAATGCACCAAATGCTACCCAACGTTGCATCAATTCACGGAAACTTGGATCATCGTTATATCCATTGTAAAATCCACCGATATCTGTAGTCCACCAAGGAATTCCTGCAATAGCTGTATTTAAACCTGCACACACTTGACGTCTCATTGCTTGGAAGGTAGAAATAATATCCCCTGACCAGAGTAGTGCACCATATCTTTGTGCCCCACACCAAGCACTTCTTGTAAGAATAACTGGTAATTCTTGTCCTGCCGAACGAAGTCCTTCATAAATTCCTTTTACATGAATGGCTGGATAATAATTTACAATATGAGATGCTCTTCCTTTTTGGAATCTATAAATATCATATTCATAACCAGGACAGTCACATTCTGATTGATCCAACCAGAAATTATGGATACCTAAATCGTAGTAATTTTTCTTTAATTGTGCCCATACATACTGTCTTGCATCATCATTGAACGCATCATAATATACAGAGTCACACATATAATTAATACTCATTCTAGGGCCTCTATCCATTTGCATCAAATAGCCTTTTTCCACCATTTCAGGATAACGTTCACAACGTTTATCCACTGTTTGCCAGAAAGAAACCATAGTTTCTACACCCATTTCTTCTAACTCTTTACACATGCCCACTGGGTCTGGCCAATATTTGGGATCCAATGTCCAATCTCCCTGTAATACCCAGTGAAAGAAGTCAATCACAATCACATCCAATGGTAAACCACGACGTTTATATTCTCTCGCTACTCCTAATAATTCTTCTTGTGTACGGTAACGACATTTTGATTGCCAAAATCCCATAGCATAATCAGGCATCATTGGCACTTTTCCTGTAACATTGGTGTATCCTTGCTCAATTTCTTTTGGAGAATCTCCTGCAACAATCCAGTAATCAATATATTTTCCTGTTGGATGAGCCCATGTAGTGTAGTTTCTACAGAAGTAAGCGTGACCCACTGCTGGTGTATTCCATAAAAATCCATATCCACTAGTAGAATAATAAAAAGGAACACTTTCTTGTGAATTTCTATGAGCTAATTCTATGTCACATCCTTTTAAATTCAAAAACTCTTGTTGGTATTGACCCATACCATAGATTTTTTCATTTGGATCAGATTCAAAACGCATGTTAATTTCCCATTCTCCTTTTGGAGTAGGTGTTAACTCACGTGCTTTAATATTCAAGTAACCTGGGCTACGAAATTCTTTGATCAATACCTTATTTTCACTATTTTCAAAGGTAACATATCCATCATTTTCAATGATTGCTGTGATTTTACCATTGGTAATCTTTCCACCATCTTCTGTCACTTCTAATGCATCATATGTATTGTTTGCTGGTAATAATGCCCAATCTTCTGTAGGTGCTTCTGCTTGTTCATAACATTGCACACGGAACGCATTATCTCCCCAAGGAATGATTTTTAAAGTATGGGCATCATAGTGATACATCAATGTGTTCTCTTGTTTATATATGCTCATTGTTTTATTGTTACAGGTCTTTTATGACCTGCAACACTCCTTTTCTTCTATTTCTTTTTTCTATTTCTTTTTTCTATTTCTTTTTTCTATTTCTCAACTTATATTTGTTAGTTATATTTGTTCGTTATATTTGTTCGTTGTATTTGTTCGTTATATTTGTTCGTTGTATTTCTTATTTCACTAAATTTCCAACGATAGTTTCTGTATCTTCACAGCTTGTTCCTACCATAAATTGGAAAGCACCTGCTTCTGTTACAAAATCCCCATTTTTCCAGAATTCTAACATTCTTTCCGTAATTTTAAATGACACTGTTTTTGTTTCTCCTGGATGTAAAGTAATTCTTTCAAATCCTTTTAATTCCATGTTGGGACGAACAAGACTTGCTAACACATCATGTACATAAAGTTGTACTACTTCATCACCAACTCTGTCTCCTACATTAGTTACATCTACATGAATATAAGTATCATCTTCTAATCTAAAGTCTACTTTGTCGATTCTAGGTGCTGACAATTCAAATTTTGTATAACTTAAGCCAAATCCAAATGGGAATAATGGTTTATGAGATGATTTATAATAATTTTGTGCTCTACCAAATGGGTATTTGTTATAGAATGCTGGGCATTGTCCAACATTTCTTGGCATACTAAGTGGAAGTTTTCCACCTGGATTTCTGACTCCAAATAATACATCTGCAAAACAATGACCTGTTTCTTGTCCTAAATAGAAACATTCAAAGATTGCTGGAATGTTTTCACTTTCCCATTCAATAGCATTTGGTCTACCACCCATCAATACCATAACTACATTACTATTTGCTTCATATACTTTTCTAATTAATTCTTTTTGATCACCTACAAAGTCAAGAGTATCTACATCTTGATTTTCTTTACACGTTTCTTCATTTCCACCAACTGCAAGAATCACAACATCAACTTCTTTTGCCAAAGCTACAGCTTCTTCCATGCTTTCAGGTTCAAATCCAGCAGGATTACATCCTGTTACAAATTCCACCTCTGCTTTGTCTCCAACAAATTCTTTGATACCATCTAAGATAGAGATAAAATAACGTGGACTACTTGTGGAATATCCTCCTAATAATCTAGTATCTCCATTTGGTCCAATGATTGCTATTTTTTTACAAGTATCTGTAGACAATGGTAATAAATTGTTTTCATTTTTTAATAAAGTAATGGCTTGCACACCACATTCATATGCTAAATCATTAGCATCTTGTGCATAAAGTACTTCTTTATAGTTATCAGCTTTTACACCGAAAGATTGCATGGTATCTGCATAGTGGATATGTTCATCTCCTGTTGTATCTCCTTGGAAATCAAAGAATGCTGCTTCATCATCTTTTAAGTCTTCTACATCAAGAAGACCTAATTCGTATTTTAATGCAAGGACTCTTTTTACAGAAGTTTCAATCACTTCTTCTGGTACTTTTCCTTCTTTACATGCTTTTAATAACTCTGGACCATAGGCACGATTAGGACCCATCGCACAAAGCCAAGCAAGTTCTGTATCTACACCAGCCTTTAAGCATAAAATAGCTGCGTCTGTGATAGTTTCTGTAATACCCATTAAATTTTTGATGCAACGGATATCTCCATTATCTGATACAAGGATACCTTCAAATCCGTATCTGTCACGTAATACATCTTTCAATATGTATTCATTCATATGACATGGTGTACCGTTTAAGGCATGATGTGCTGGCATAATTGAAGCTACATGTGCTTCTTCTACCGCTTCTCTAAATGGTACTAAATGTACTTCATGTAATAATCTTTCTGAAATATCTACACTGGCACCATTGTTTCCTGATAATGGTTCTGCATCTCCTACGAAGTGCTTCGCTGTTGCAACTACTCTATCTTCTGCAAAACGTTCTTCTCCTACCCCTTGTAATCCATTGATAAAAGCAGCACCAATTTTTGCTACTAAATGTGGATCTTCTCCATAAGCTTCTTCTGTTCTCCCCCAACGGATATCTCTTGCCACACCAAGCATTGGTGTATAACAGTGATGTACCCCTAAGACTCTACATTCTCTTGCAATTACCGTAGACACTTGTTCAATTAAAGCAGGATTCCATGTACTTCCCATAGCAATCGCTTGTGGAAAAGAAGTGGCTTCTTCTACCTTAATTCCATGAAGACATTCTCCTTGTTGCATATTGGCAATTTTTAATCTTTTTACACCATTTGGAAAGAAAGATCCCAATTGTAAAATCTTTTCATCCCATGTCATTTCATCATACAATTCATTTACTCTTTTGGTACATGCTTCTTTGTTTACACTCATTTTCATTTGCTCCCTTTTTCTATTTAAGAATCCAAAAATCCACCTTTTTTTATTACGAATAACTAGTGCGTACACTCACTGGTTCTTCTGCTTTCATCTGTTGCCACATCAATTCTAATATTTCTTCTGTGGTAAGTTTGTTGCTATCTGCATTTGTTGTTTCATATTTAAGTCCGGTGATTTCACTTGCTTGCAAGGGTGAAATCACAGACGCTGAGAGTGAAAATTTATTTTCACCCTTATGATAAATCTTTTTCAACAACTCTAATTTTAACTCTTGGAACTCTGCATCATCCCATAAGTTATTGTATTGATCTTTATCTTCTTTTAGATTGTAAAGTTCACCTTGTGTACTATCCATATACATCACTAATTTATATTCATCAGTAACAATCATTTTTTGATAGAATCCCTTTTGTACTGGACGATTTTCAATCAATACATAGTCATGTATTTTATCTTTCTTTCCTGTGAATACTTCCATCATAGAAGTTCCATCTTGTGTATCCCACCCCTCTGTATTTGCAACGTTTACACCAGCTGCGTCTAGTACTGTTGTTGCAATATCAAGATGAGAAACAAGGGCATCACTTCTCTTACCTGCATTTTCTTGATTAATATTCTTTACTAGGAATGGCGTATTATATACTTCTTCAAATGCTGGAAATCCTTTGTATACATATCCATGATTTCCTAAATAATCACCATGATCCGTAGAATAAATAATTAACGTATTATCATACATATCTAATTCTTTTAGTTTAGCGATGATTTTTTCAATTTCTTCATCCATCAATTTTACCATACCATGATGAATGGCAGTAATTTCTTTAAAGTAAGTATCATCCCCAAATGTTTTTCCTGTTGGTGCAGAAGGAACACCGATTCCATCATGGAATGGTAATGCCTCTAATCCTTCATGATACAATTGATTGTAACAATCTGGTCTGTTATCATGTTCCCCTTCTACGTATCCTAAGTAATTCACTTCCTCTGGATCATACATGCTTGCATAAGGTTCTGGTGCCACATGTGGATCATGAGGATCTGAAAAGCTAACCCACATAGCAAATGGCTTTTCTTGATCATGATTGGATAAAAACGTAATGGTTTCATCTGATGTAAACACACTTGGATGTAATTCTCTATCAATATGCCATGCTCCATGCTCCCTAAATTCATCACTTGGCACATAATTAAACAATCCTTCAATCTCTTCTGGCGATAATCCTTTATCTCGTAACCATACATAATAATGCATACTTGCTGTGGCTAAATATTTAGTATGACCATTGTACATTCTGGTGTGGTCAAATCCATAATATCCACCTTCAAATTTTCTAAAAAATTCTTCATCTTTTCCAAATCCACTGTACTCCATAGTGCCTGGTGTAGATAATTGTTGAAAATGTGGTTTTCCAATAAAATATGTTTCATATCCTTCATCATGCAAAGTTTTAGAGAACATAGGAACATCTTCCTTTAATCCTGTACCAATGGTATATGCTCCATGTTTCGAACCAAGTTGTCCTGTTAAAATACTAGCTCTTGATGGTGTACAAGTTGGATGGCAAATATAAGAGCGATCAAAAACCACCCCATCCTTTGCCAAAGAATCTAAACCTGGTGTTTGTAATTTATCATTGTAACATCCCATAGAATCTTTTCTTTGTTGATCCGATGTGATAATTAAAATATTTGGTCTTTTTGTTTGCATAGACATGTTCCCCCTTTTAATTCCTAGATTTCTCAAATATTGTCTACTTTCCTAAAACGCCATTCTATGGAACATATCACTTTCACTAATTGGTGGCAAATTCAATATTTCTCGTCCCAAATTAACATAGTATCGATAATTTTCAATTGGTACACCATTTGGAATCCGATGATCAATGGCAAAACACGTTCCACCATGACGCATACAATCTTGCAATTTATACTCTAATTCTTTGCGAATATCTTCTTTTTCAAAACGAAGTACATGCTTATCAATACCACCTTTAATAGCAAACTGATTGCCGTATTTTTTTCGCATAGCTACCATATCCATACCTGCTGCCGGCTCAAAAGGATAGAACACATTTACTCCACAAGCTAAAAAAGAGTCAATGACTGCCTCCATATTTCCATCACTATCTTGTGAAAATAACTTTGTTCCATTGCTAGACGCACAATTCCAAATTCTCTTATAATAAGGTGCAATAAATTCATCAATCTGTTTTGGACCTAGTAAAGGACCCGATTTTCCTGCCATATCTTCATGCACGAACAGATTATCAATAGAAAGCACATCATGAATTCTTTCCATCGTTTTCTCTGCTGTAGTTGCCATAGTATCTAACATGTCCTCTAACATTTCAGGTTCGTCATAACAAGCAATGCAAAGATTTTCTTCTCCCAACAATTGACGAAGCTCATCAAAACCACCTACTGGTGTGGCAATCACCAAGTGACCTTGTTCTTGTAATTTTTTTGCTCGTAATAAGTCTTCCTTATTAATACGTTCTTCCTTAAAATCATACCAATGCTTAATTTTCAGCCAGTCATCCATAGTTTCTACCGGATATTCCATAGGCAATGGAATAGTTGAACTGAATTTTACAATTTTTTCTTTTCTCCCCATATAATCAATAGAAATTCTATATTCTGGTGTATCTTCTAAAATCTTAGGCTCTATCCCTGTAATTGCTCCAAAATTCCCCACAAAAACATTGTCTACATAGTCCCAACCAAAGGCAGTTAAATCCAATTCCTTCTTTGATGCCCCTTGGGCTTTCCACTCATCTTCAAGTCCTATCAATGGACCAAATAATTCTGTAAACATTTCTCTTCCAATATCTTCAAATGTCATTAATGCAATATACTCTTCTCTTGTGAATCGCATACCTATTCCTCCTCGCTCTCATTATCTAACAATTTTTATTTTCTTTTACCATATAAAATATACTTATCAATTGCAATCTTCCTACACCACCTTCTTACAAATTTACTATCATCAAACAAATGTGATATGGTTCTATTTTTCTATTTACAGTAAAATGAAATTATTATTTTAAAGTAACGAAAGGAACGTTTTAATATGAAAAAAACAGTCACATTAATTGACCAAGTACATATTCCACAAGACACTGCCTTTGGAGAAAGTTCTCTTTTAAAAGGAGATATTGGAGACCAACCAAATCAACCCACTAGAGGTGCTCATCTTTTTATTAATACAAAAATGGAATTCCAAACCATCCAAGGTATTGGTGGTGCTTTTAGCGAACAAGGTGGCAAAGCGCTTCTCTCTCTTTCCGAAGAGGCACAAGATGAAGTGGCAAAATCTTTATTTGACGAAAAATTAACTTATTTTAGATTACCAGTAGGATCTAGTGATTTTGGTTTGGATGCTTATAGCTTTAATGAAACAAAAGATGATTTTGAAATGGAACATTTCTCTATTGATCGTGATCGCAACTATGTAATTCCCTATATGAATGCATGTAAAAACTATTGCAACGATATGAAAGTTCATGCATCTCCTTGGGCACCTCCTTATTGGATGAAAGAAAACCAAATGCCAGGTAGTGGAAGTCCATTGATTGATACAAAAGAAAATTATGAAGCTTATGCCAAATACGTTGGTTGTTTCTTAGATGCTTATAAAGAAGCAGGCTTTCCTATCAGTCGTTACTGTATCCAAAATGAACCTGATGTAGATCCAGCTTACCCAAGTTGCCAAATCAGCTCAAAACAAATGGGAACTTTTATCAAATATCTACATCATCATTTAACTGAAAAAAATTGTGACACCGAAATTTGGGCTGGTACTTTTAGAAGTATCAATGGTGCTTCTGCTTGTGAATTTTTAACAGAAAATCCTGATTGCCTCTCTCTCATCAGTGGTGTTGCTTCTCAATATACGATGATGCAACCTTTATATGAAATTGGCAGAAATTATCCTTCTCTTTCTCAAATGCATACAGAAAGCAATTGCTTCCATGGGGAAAACTCTTGGGAACAAGCCATTGTACTTTTCTTAAACATTGTAGAATATTATCAAGCTGGATGTGATACTTTCACTTATTGGAATATGATTCTCAATCAAGAAAGCTCTAGTACTTGGGGATGGAAACAAAACAGCCTTGTGAGAATTGATGAAGAAACTCATGAAGTGATCTATAACCCTGACTATTCTATTATGAGCCTAGCCGCTAAATGTATGACTGCAGGTAGCAAACGTGTGATTTATAGTTCTATGAATAAACGTGGAATTGCTGTCACAAAACCAGATGGCACAATCGGTTTCCTTACTAGCAATTTTTCAGACAAAAAAGAAGATGGTGAAGTTACTGTAAACGGTGTTTCTTATCCAATTTCTTTAGAACCATATAGCATTAGTTATTTTGAAATCAAATAATATTAAAAAATATATAATACAAATAAAATTACCAGAAAGTGATGGATACATAATGGATTATTTCAAAAATACACACGATTTAAGATTATCTGATTGGGGACCTTATTCTAAGAAATATACAGGTATTTCTCATGTTGCCAACGGCGAACATGGAGTTCGATTTGATTTGAGTATTTTCCCTGCTTATTATAGAAGAAAAGTGGAAGTACCTAATGCCTTGGGTGAAAGTAATTTTCACCCTTGGGAAGCTTCACCAGACTTATCTTTCTTTACTACACGACATGAGCTAGAATGGAAAGATCAACTTTACTGTGATATTTCTTATGCAAAAATTGATGAAGATGCCTATGCCATTCGTACCAATTGCGTAAATAACAGTGATACCATGCAAAACATTGCTTTACATCAAATGGCCTCTATCCAATACGCCTCTTTAAATGCGAAAACCACAGGTGGTTACTTATATCCTGTTACCTATCAAATCCCTGAAGCTGCTACCTTAGTACACGCCATTGATTTTGAAGAATTCGAACATGAAATCACACGTGCTACCGATTCTCTTATTGCTGATGGATTACGCCGCGGGGAAAAAAGAGTAGAAGGATTTTACCAAGGTTCTGCAGTGGCTTTAGGCGAAGAATCTGGTGACCGTATACGCTATACATTGCCTACTTTACCTAAGATGGAACATCCAACATTAGTCCTTCGTTACTTAAATATTACAAAAGCAAACGTATCCCTAACGATAGATGGGGATATGAAAGGTTCCATTTCCCTTCCACCTTGTGCTCATACTTTCCTCTATAAAACTCAAAGTCAAGCGGATGCACCAATTGGATTCACTCCTGATGATTGTACTGGTGATATTTCATGTGTTGCTATTCCTATTACCTGCTTAAAAGAAAAAGACATGACCTTTTATTTATCGGCTACTGATGGTGTTCTTTTATTAGATACCCTTGTTTTTTGCGAGGCTAATTCTACAGATTCTGTATCTATGACATTAGAAAAACCTAATTTTATACCTACCAGCTGGGAATTAAATAGAGAAGAAACCATCGCTTATAAAAACGGCTTACCTCTTGATCCTACTAGATTAGAAACAGATAAAAATATGGTGATTTTAAAATATGAACACAGTGATTTTTACTATGGAATTTACTGGGATTATGAAGATTTTGATGTGCGTTATATTTTGAATGATGATTTAGATATTTTATTAAAAGTGAATGTACAAAATCATGTATCTAAAATATTGACTGGAAATAATAAAGGGGCTTTTACTAATATTTTCTTACGCCCTATTCCACTAACTGCCCATACAGAAAAAGAAATCTATGGTGCTGTTTGCTGTGGTGCTTCTAAAGAAGAAGTACAAGCTAAATTACTTGCTATCATTGAGAAAAATAAAGATTTATCTAGCATTTATCAAGCAAGAAAAGCAGATGCCTTAACTACCGCTCATAATAAAAACAATCATACTTATAATTTTAGTCAAAACCTTATGATTGCTACTACTCTAACCAATGTAGTGTACCCTGTTTATACAAAACGTAGTTATATCAAACACAATACTCCTGGTACTTGGTGGGATAGCCTTTATACTTGGGATTCTGGTTTTGTTGGTTTAGGTTTATCTGCCTGTGATACCAACCGCGCCCTAGATTGCTTAAACGCCTATGTGACTGAACCTGGTGATTTAGAGACTGCCTTTATCCATCACGGTACTCCGTTACCAATCCAGTTTTATTTATTCCAAGAAATTTATAATAAGACAAATGATGATAGCTTACTAACTTATTTTTATCCACGCCTAAAACAATATTATTTATTTTTAGTAGGGGAATTAGGCAGCTCCGATATGGCACATTTACAATCAGACCTGCTTTCTACTTGGTCCTATTTTTACAATTCTGCTGGATGGGATGATTACCCTGCACAAGCGTACATTCATAATCATCATATGGAACCAACCATTAGCTGTGTTTCCAATACTGCCCACGCCATTCGCTGCGGAAAAATATTAAAACAGATGGCATCTTTATTATGTGAACACGCAGAAACTTTAACTGCTACTACGAATCCTAATGTTGATACGAAATGGATAATCAATAATGATATCTTAAAAAAGGATATGACACTTTACGATACTCATATCGAAAAATTACAAACTGCTATTCACACCCATACTTGGGATGAAGAAACAGGATATTTCAGCTATGTCAATCATGATGAAAACGGACAGCCACTCCACATATTACGTCATGAAACTGGAGAAAACTTTAACAAAGGTTTAGATGGTACTTCTCCTATGATTGCAGGGATTGTAACCCCTCATCAATTAGAGCAAATTACTTATCATTTAATGAGTAAAAAACATCTATTAACAGATATCGGACTCTCTACCGTGGATCAAAGTGCTGCTTATTATCGCAAAGATGGTTATTGGAATGGTTCTGTTTGGATGCCTCATCAATGGTTTTATTTTAAATCACTGCTAGACTATGGTAATCCTGATGCTGCTCACACCATTGCCAAAATCGGCTTACAACTTTGGGAAAAAGAAGTAGGTTATTCTTATAACTGTTTCGAACACTTTTTAATTGCTTCAGGCCGTGGTTCTGGTTGGCATCAATTTTCAGGGCTTTCTACACCTGTCCTATTATGGCATCAATCTTACTTTAAAGTAGGCACTATAACTTGTGGATTCGGTGGCACTATTACAGAGCAAACATGGAAAGATAATCACCAAATCATGAAATGTAATATTTCCTTTATTGATACCATGGAATCAACTTCTATCATTGCAGTCATGAATCCAAATATGAAATATTGCGTTTCTATCAATGGGATGCAAACAGATTTTTATGAACGATATGATGGCGTATTAGAAATCACCATTCCTGTAAAATCTTTGGGAAATGTTACAATTGAAATTAGATAATAGATTAAAAAATAGTAAGTTGAAAAATCCTATTTTTCAACTTACTATTTTTCACTCTTGTTTTTCTAATTCTGTTAGTAATTGTCCAAACATAGTTACATAATTTTCTTTTGCTTTTTCTACAATATCCATTGCTATTGCCTGATTATAAGCATGAGCAACATTATTTCTAGACATCAAAGCCTCTAACCACAATTCTTCATCCATAATCATACCTGCTTTATAGGCTAATTTAATAATCATTCTAGGCGCACCCGTTTTTGCTGTGTCAAATCCATCATATTCCAATCGCTCTTTCATAGCCTTCCATCCTTGTTCAAAGCATATTTCATAAAGAGCAACCATTCCCGTTAACACAATATTACTATACGGTTCTTCATATTCATATATATCTTGCAAATTCTTGTATGACTTTTTAAAATTATCAAGCTTTTTCATATACTATAATCCCCTCTTTCTCTATGGATTCCTTCAATTCATATTCCAATGGTGCAAGCAAATCTATCACATCAAACATCAGAAGTGTCTGAACCTTTTCTTCTATTTCTATTGAAAAACATACAGTATTTCCACCTTGTATTGCTAAGTCAATATCACTTCGTTCTTTATAATCCCCTCTTGCTCTTGAACCAAATAAAATAACTTTTTCAACATTATTTTCTTTCGCTAATTCTATAATTTCATCCCATACATTAGCTTTTACACCATATTTTTTTGTATTCATACTAATACCTCATCGCTCTCTTCAAATAGAAGGATAAAAATAAATGCCTTCCTTCTGCTCTCTATATACTTTAGGACATACCCCTTCCATTTCCTTAAACACTTTACTAAAATAATAGGGATCATCAAATCCTACGTTTTCACCTACACAGGCAATAGAAAGATCATGATCTATCAATAAATTTTTTGCCTGTTTTACTCTAATTCTATTAATATATGCCAGTAGGCTAATCTTTTCATATTTTCTAAATAAGGCTCCACAATATGCGGGATGTAGATGAAATACATCTGCAATCTCATTCACTGATAATTTATCTGTTATGTGGGTCATGCAAAAGTGCTTTAATATTTCCATTATGGCTCCACTCAAACTTATTGGGTAATATATGATTTCCACTCTTCACACTATATTCTATCAATGAGGAAAAATTAAAAGCAGCACAAACTAAAGGTTCTTCTACAAAGGTACATGCTTCTCGCTTACTTCCCTCAGGTAAAAAAATAGCCTCACCTGCATGTAACACATATTTCTTTCCATCAATATGATATATAGCTTTTCCCTTTATTGCAAAGGTCAAATCATGAAATGGTATATCTTCATCATCTAATTTCCAACTACCTTTGCACTTTTTTTCTGTATGATATTTTAAGTCTAGTAGCAATAAAGATTTTTTCACTGTACTATGTTTCCTTTTCTAACAAACACCTTTAAAATTTACAAAAATATGTAATCTAACCATGTACATCATTTTATAACTTTTTTATAATAAAATCAACTTAACTGGTTGCAATTTTGGTCCAACCCTCACCGTATCAGAAATCAGAGCTGCTATGCCAACTACAAGAATAGATGGACAACTTGCCCCTTTCACTTTTATGAACAATAACCAAGAAGAAATCATCAATGAAGTAAAACGTGACTGCGAAATGGCAGTAAATGGAAAATTCAAAGGATTGAATATTTATACAGCAGGCTCTATCAACAACGGAAGCAGTTTAGAAAGTATGCGTGCAGTTATGTGGGCCATCCAAGAATATGGACAATATTTCTAAAATCTTTGAAACATCATAATGCAGTAAACAAAAATACAGTTGAGATAAGTTATAACATCTATCTCAACTGTATTTTTAGATACTACTAGCTTCTTAATCAATCATAATTTTGATACAAACTGGTGCTTTTGTACTAATGCCATCTGCCATAACTGTCAAATAATCATCACATAATTTAAAGTCACATCCATCAGGAGCACCTAATACTTCTACATCCTGAATGACGCCCATAAATCTTCTATTTTCTCTTCCTAATGTTTGAATACGTACCACTCCATCTTCTGGCCATTTTAATGCAAAGGCATATAAGAATCCTGGTTTATAAGTATATCGGAAATCTTCTGGTGTGAAAATATCACCTAATACATCTGTGAAATGACCTTCTGCCACAACAGTAGGTCCTTCTCCAAATCTTTTCCAATGATAAGTATCATAAATACCTTCTCCATTGACTGCTAACCATTTTCCAATTTCTCTTAAAATATGTTGATCTTCTTCTGGAATTGTTCCATCTGGTCTTGGTCCCACATTCAATAATAAGGCACCATTTTTGCTGACAGCATCCACTAAGTTGCAGATAATTTCATGTGGTTCTTTATAATCATTTCCTTCTGTATAGCCCCATGAATTTTTCGCTACTGCTGTATCATTTTGCCAGAAGGTTGGTGAAATATCTCCTAACTGTCCTCTTTCTAAATCTCTCACTCCTGTTTGGAACATAAAAGCATCATATTTAAAGTTAATGGTAACTTCTTTTCCCCATTCCAAAGCTCTATTGTAATAATATGCTGCAAATTTTTTCAAATATGGTTTCATAGCTTCCACTTGAATCCACCAGTCAAAATACATGATTTTGGGTTGATATTTATCTACGATTTCACAAGTTCTAGCAAGCCAATCTTCCATAAACAATGGTTCTACATCAAAATCAGAAACTCTTTCATGGGCTCCCGTTTGTACTGTACCATATTCAGCAAAAGGTTCTGTATAAGATGGCCAATAAATGTGCCCATATTCATTTACTTCTTCTGTAAAATCACTTTCAAATTCTCTCATACCACCCATGAACCAATAATGTTCTACACGATGGCTAGAAGCTGTGATTTCCATATTTCTTTCTTCCACTGCTTCTTTTAATTCTCCAACGATATCTCTACATGGACCCATTTTTGATGCACACCATTCTGATAATTCACTATCATACATTTGGAAACCATCATGATGTTCTGCTACTGGCATAACAAATTTTGCTCCTGCTTCTTTGAACAAATCTGCCCATTCTTTCGCATCAAATTTTTCTGCTTGAAACTTAGGAATGAAATCCTTATATCCAAATTCACTTAATTTGCCAAACGTTTTTTCGTGAAATTCACGTTCTGGTGTTCCTTCTTTATATACCGCTCTAGCATACCATTCATTTCCAAATGCAGGCACACTATAAGGACCCCAGTGAATAAAAATCCCAAATTTTCCTTTTCTATACCAATCGGGCACTTTATGAAAAGCTAAAGAATCCCAATTATCCTTATACTGTCCATTTTCAATCACTTCATCAATTTTTGCTAAATGCTTTTTCAATACCTCTAATTGTTGACTCATTATTTTCCCCGTCCTTCTCTCACCTTATCATACTTAGTCTAGTTTAATTTTCATACAAACAGGACCCATTACATGTTCCACATTAGATGACACTCTAAGGTAATCATTTTCATGGGCAAATGTCGTATTGCTTCCTCCAAATACTTCTACATCTAAGATTGTACTACAGTATTGTCTCACATATCTGCCTAAAGATTTAATATGTACTTCTCCACTTTCAGGCCATTTTAATGCAAAGGCATATAGGTATCCATCTTTAAAGGTGAATCGGAAATCTTCTTCTGTAAATGCTCCTCTTTTTTCATCCATAAAGTGTCCTTCTTCTACAAAAGTAGGACCTTCACCAAATTTTTTCCAGTAAGTAGTTTCGTAGATTCCTTCTCCGTTGACCTTCATCCAAGCACCGATTTCTTTTAAAATTTTTGTGTCTTCTTCTGGAATGGTACCATCAGCTTTTGGTCCGATATTTAATAGTAGAGAACCGTTCTTACTTACAATATCTACAAGGTCACAAAGGATATCATTCGTTTTCTTAAATTCATTAGTGGTTGAATAACACCATGACTTTGTTCCCACCGATGTATCATTTTGCCAGAATGTTGGCGAAATATTAGAAAGTTGTCCTCTTTCAATATCAGGTGTTCCTACTGATTGCATAAAGGCATCAAATTTATAATTAATGGTTACTTCTTCTCCCCATTGTAATGCACGGTTATAATAATAAGCTGCAATTTTTTTCAAATATGGTTTGAAACATTCTGATTGAATCCATGCATCAAAATATAAAATTTTTGGATGATACCTGTCTACAATTTCACATGTTCTAGCAAGGAAATCTTCTAAGAATAAGGTGTCTATTTCTTTTACATAATCATATTCTGCTTGTGTTTCATATGGGTCTGCATAAGATGGCCAATATATATCACTATATGGAAATTCTCCTGTAATATCAGAATCAAATTCACGTCCACCACTCATAAACCAATAATGTTCTGCTCTATGGCTAGATGTGGTAAATACCATACTTCTTCTATCTAACTCTGCCTTTAATTCTCCAATACAATCTCTCATTGGTCCTTTTTTGGTAGCACACCATTCCGATAATTCACTATCATACATTTGGAAACCATCATGATGTTCTGCTACTGGCATAACAAATTTTGCTCCTGCTTCTTCAAATAAATCAGCCCATGCAGACGGATCGTATTTTTCAGCACGGAACATTGGCACAAAATCTCTATATCCATGTTCCTTTTGTGGACCATATGTTTCTAGATGATGTGCCACAAATTTCTTCCCGTATTTTTCATGGTTTGGCATATACATAAATCGTGGGTACCATTCTCCAAAAGCTGGTACGGAATACACTCCCCAATGAATAAAGATACCAAATTTTGCTTTGGTATACCAAGTTGGTACCTTATGATCACGTAACGAATCCCAATCATCTTTATAAGGACCTTTCGCAATCACATCATCAATTTTTTCAAGGTATTTAACCAATGCCTCCTTATGTTTTTTTGCTAACTCTTCTGTGGTCAACGCCACTTCTGGTAATTTTTTGTCTTGATTACACATATTAACAACCATACCTTTCTCTCACATTCTTTTAATTTTATTTCTTGCTATCATATTACTCTAGTATCGCAAAGTATTTATATTTTGTTTAATAATTTGCCCAATATTTTTGTCCAAACTTATGAGTCTTATCATCCCACTCATCTCTATACTGCAAAATCAATTTAGATAGTTTTTCTTGCACTTCTTGATATTCTTTTTGTCCTGCTAAATTATGCATTTCTTCCGGATCATTTTTTAAATCAAATAATTGTGTCTTCTTCATAAAGGTACGATATTCAATTAATTTGAATTGTTCATCCTTCACACTTCTAATTAAATCATTATATACAAAATACAAAGTTTCTCTTGTTACATACTCTTTATCTGTCAACATCTTAGCGAAACTGATACCTTCCACCGATTCTGGAATAGATGCTCCTACCATTTCACAAATGGTGGGATAAATATCTAACAAGTATACGTAGTTCTCTCTAATTTCTCCTACTGGAATACCAGGTCCTGCCATAATAAGAGGCACACGAATACTGTGGTCGAAATGATTTTGTTTGCCCATCAATCCATGATTTCCAATAGCTAATCCGTTGTCACCAGCTAAGATAATCATGGTGTTTTCTAACTCACCTTTTGCTTCTAATGCATCAAGTAATCTTCCTATTTCAAAATCAAGATGTGTAATCATAGCATAGTAATCGGCAATCTGATTCAAAGTATTTTCTTTTGTTCTTGGATATGGTGCCAAGCTTTCATCTCGAATCCCTTCCACACCAAAATTTTCTGGCATGTCCACATAATTTTCTGGTAAGGTAAGTTTCGATGCATCATACATTTGTCTAAATTCTTCTGGCATAGTCCTTGGGTCATGTGGTGCCAAATAAGCGGTATACATATAAAACGGTTGTTCCCCCTCATATTGATTCAAAAATTCGATAGAAGAATCTGTCAATAACTGACTGGAATGCACTCCTGGATTAAATTTGTCACACAAGGTCTTAAAGGACTTATTGGTATGCATCCAGTCCGCCACAATATTTATGTAATTATCATATTCTCCTGTTGGGTCATAATAAGAAGTAGGCACATTCCAGTGATCCCACATACCACCAAAGAAGATATTGCTTCCTTCATGGAAACTTCTTGTAAAAACTGGTGGTCCATTATGCCACTTACCAGTACCAAAGCAGTGATAATCATGGGCTTTTAACGCTTCTCCTAAGGTAGTATGGTATTCTGGAATATTTTGTCCTTCCCCATCTAAGTGAAACAAAGTTCTACCACTGTTAATCATAGCTCTACTAGGCATACAGATGGCACCTGATGTACCTCCTGGTATATGTGCCTGGGTAAACGCTGTTCCCATAGCTACAAGTCTATCTAGATTAGGTGTAATAATTTCTTCATTTCCTAATGCATGAATAGTATTATAACGTTGATCATCTGTTACAATAAATAAAATATTTGATTGTTTTTTCATCCTAATATTTCCCCTTTATATTTTACATACACAACTGTTCTTTCACCCTTTTATACAGTTCCCTTCCTGCCTCTACGTTGGGAGCACCTACAGTATAAATCACATTTTTCTTAGCTGGTACATCACCTGCTAAAATCCGTTTTAAATGTTCTTCTCTTAAGTCCATTAAAAGCACAGTTTCCTTTGGTATCCTTTCACAAATTTCCCAGATGTCGTGAAACTCACTGTCTAAATCTAATCCCATATTACCTTTTGTGCTACATACCCCATCAATCATGCCATTATCGTGTCCACCACAGTAGTGAATACGCCCACCACCAATAGCTTGGAAAAATTTCTCATCATATTGCTTGATAAATTGATGATAAAAATCTGCACTAATCAAGTCTAGAGAACAATTGGCAATCCTTGCCCCACCTTTCCAGTACACACCCCAATCAGCAAAATATCCCTCTTCCATATTTCCTAGCTTACGATAATAATTAGTCAATTCTATTTGATATTCTGTCATTTTATCAAGTAACATATGTACATGTTCTGGGCTATCATAGAAATCATATAAGATATCAGTACCTCTTACTAATTCTGCATTGTTAAAAGGGCCTTGATAATCTGGAATTTGCATTCTCACAATATCTGGTTTATGTTCCATATAAAATTCTGTAAATTCATATACTTTTTCCATCCACCCTGCATAGATAGAAGGTATTTCCATATGTTCAATCTCTTCTAATTCTTTTAACACATGATTTTTATTGCACACTGGACTTTTCTCTGGAATATACATATCACATCCGAAAGCATGTGCCACTTGCCCTGTTCCAAATTCGATCCGCGCCTGTGGAATATAATCATCGCCTACATCAATATGATTCTGTATCCCATCTAAAGCATTTTTTAGCATAATCTCTGGTGATCCAATCAGCTCTGGTGTAGTAAAATGATTTTTCCCTGGCAAATTTACTGTTACCTTAGGAGTGGATGTTTCCACTTCATGAAACACCCTAAAATCTTGCGTATTTTTTAATATTTTTTCATATTGTGCATCTGATATTTTTAAATAGTTCTTAAAATCCATGATAATCCTCATCCTTTTCGCTACGATTTACGTGTCCTATACAGCCTTTTCTCATACAGCTATACTTTTATTAGTATAACACCCTTTTTTCCCAAGAAATATGATATTTACATGGATGAGCATAAATGTTTTATTTTTACACAAATTGTGAATTACATCAAAAAATGCTCATATTTACATTTTACTTTCATACAGTGCTATGATATAATTTTTGTATTATATATCATTTAAATATAGCAAGGACGGAGTGCTTTTATGTATAAATTAATTATTGTTGATGATGAATACACGATTCGAAGGGGATTACAGCAGTATATTCCTTGGTTCGACTTAGGATTTGAAGTAGTTGGTGCTTTTGCCGACGGACTTTCTGCTTTAGATTTCCTATCTAATCATCCTGTTGATGTTCTACTAACCGATATTAATATGCCAATTATGAATGGCATCAAATTAATTCAACTAGTTCGAGAAAGAGGACTATCTATGAAATGTGTCGTAATCAGCGGTTATAATGATTTTAATTATGCCAAACAGTTGCTTTCTTGTGAACTCACTGACTATGTATTAAAACCTCTTGATAACGACCAAATTGCCGTTCTCTTTTCGACTCTAAAAGACTCTCTAGATAAACAATACTTAAAACAAAAACATGCTTTAGATGAAAAAAGAAAAATCGAAGCTATGCGTCATACTTTAAAGCAACAATTTTTCTCAGATATATTTCTTAAAAGAGTTTCACGTACTAATTCCTCTGACTATTTGGAACGATATGGCTTAGATATGGATACTGTAAACCAACATATTTTATATAGTAAATTACATATTGATAATACCAATTCCTTATTGCATGATAGTTGGCATTATGGAATTGATGCTCTATATGATTCTATCGTTAATTACCTAAAAAACTTAGCCACTGATTTCCAGCTAACGGACTTTCCCGAAGGGCAAGATACCATCCATATTGTAGCACTTTCCACGCAAGATAACGATTTAGAACTTTCTATAGAGTCTTACAAGAAAATGCTTGATGCTGCCATTCAGTGGATTGAATCTATTTCTAGCATCAAAATTTCTATTGTTACATTAAAAAGTTATGAGTCTTTAGATAGTGTTGACCAGTCAAATAGCTCTGAAATAATGCCTTCTAATATATGCTTACAACCAACTTTACATACTACCAATTCCACCCCCCCTCCTAAAAAATCTGTAATAGAACTATCTGCTGGGACGGAATTAACCTATTTCTATAACGCCATTAATTCTGCCTTTTTAGAGCGCAATATGGAACAGGTTTATGAACGTGTAGATACTTTATACGATACTATTAAACATTACTTATCAGATGATGCCAGAATCATTTATCAGTCTATTTTAAAGATTTTATTCCGTCAATTTGATGATATGGATACCCTTGCCACTTATTATTCAACTGGACTGATGGCTTGTACTAATATTCACGATATGAATGTCCATACCAAACAATGCATCGAATATTTATCTAAAGAATTATCTGCTAATTCAGACGGACAACTAGAACGTTTAATGAAACAAGCTTTACTTTTCATTGAGGAACATTATCAAGAAGATATTTCAAGAAATGATGTGGCTGATTATGTATTTTTAAGTTCATCCTACTTTAGTAGATGTTTTAAAAGAGTTGTTGGCGTAAAATTTATCGACCATTTAACAAAGCTTCGCATCCAAAAATCTTGTGAACTTTTAATGGATTGCAATAATAAAATTAGTGATGTTTGTGAACAAGTAGGTTATAATAGTCCATCTTATTTTACTCGTGTATTTAAATGTACTATGGGCGTTACCCCTAACGAATATATACGTGCCAATATTTTACAATAAACTATAATAGAAAAGGGCGTCATGATAATGAAAAAGATTCCTTCCTTATTGAAAGAAGTTCATCACTCCAATTATTTTTATCGTAATTTTTCCATGCTATTTGCTGTATTGTTTATTCCATTTTCTGTTATTATTTTCTTCTATTATAATAGCTCTGTAAAAACAATTAACAATGAAATTGCCACTTATCATGAGCAATTACTTGATAATTCTCGTGGCATTGCCGATACTTTACTTACTAACATGCAAAATTTAGGCTACTACCTTGCTACCAATACGCAAGTAGAAATTTTTTCCCATTATGGTTTATCTGGTATCACTGGCACCGAGCAAACCCAATTAATTGATGAGATTAAAGCTTTAAAACTATCCAATAAATCTATTGATTCTATTTGGGTTTATTCTAGATCCCATTCGACTTTTTTAACCTTTTCAACAACTGTTTCTTCCGCATCTGAAACATCTACTCATGAATGGGCAAATTACTGTATGGATACTTATGGTAACAAGTCCACTCTACTATATTCTGTGAAATATAATATATATCCTCATTTAATCTCTGTATATGTACCTGTCACTACCACCGGGCAGGAAGTTATAGGTGTCGTTTTTATCAATCTTAATTTTAATATCTTAAACGACATTTTCAACTTATCTGATGAACATACCTTTTATATTGCCAATGATAGGAAACTACTGTATTCTAATATCTTAGAACGTATGGCTCCACAAAATTCATTATTAAATAATCTATCCAATGAGTTTATTTCTCATTCTGATTTTAATACGATACTACAGACTACAGATGATGACTATTTGTACTCAAAAGCCAGTGGAATTTCCCATAATCTTTCTTATTATTTAATTACCGATTTAGATGCTTACGAAAGATACTTTTCCCAGCTGCCTATTTTAATTATTCAATTTTTTATCGCTGCCATTATGATATCACTATTGCTTTCTTATTTGTTAGCCTTAAGAACAACACAACCTATTCGAAGCTTAATGAATCTTTTTTCCGAAACAGAAGATATCATCTTAAACAAAAAGGAAGAAGATTTCTTATTGGAACAAATTATGAATGCTATGGCACGAAATGATAATTTACAAGAACAGCTCACTGCTCGTGTTAAATTATTAGAAGATTCTCAGATGATTGCTTTACAAACACAAATCAACCCTCATTTCCTTTATAATACATTAGAAAATATTAAATGGGATGCTATAGAGCTTACTGGTGGTGATAATTCAACCTCTCGCAGTATTCAAGATTTAGGAAAATTACTGCGATATAGCTTATCCGGAGACTCTAACTTCGTTCCATTTTCAAAAGAAATTGAAATTGTAAATTTATATCTTGATATTGTAAATGTAGGATTTGAGAAAAAAATTAAATTAGAATGGGAGTATGAAGAGTCTGTTTTAAGTGAAGTGGTTCCTCGCTTATTACTACAACCTATCATAGAAAATTCTATCCAACATGGTTTTCGTCCATTAACCAAAGAAGCGCATATTTATATTTATGCCTATACTACAAAGGAAGTCTTCATGATTATTTTAAAAGATAATGGCATCGGTATGACACCAGAAGAATTAGAGCTACAACGACAACGTATTCAATCAGTAAAAATCTTTTCGGAACAACATATTGGACTTTTAAATGTGGCACAGCGTATTGCGATTCTTTATGGCAGTAGTTCTTCCATCATCATCGACAGTGCACCAGATATGGGTACTACCATTACCATGGCAATTTCTAAAAATCCTAGAAGTACTTCTAAGTACAATTTATTACAAAATCTTCCAACAAAGCCAGTTGAAGGTAAATGCCGATGAATCACATCTTCATTAGCACTTACCTTCAACTGGTGTTTTTCTTGGTGTATAACCATATTTAAATTTATATTGTTTAATAAAATAAGAAACATCTGCAAACCCATTGGCAAGTGCCACTTCTGTCACACTGGTTCCATAAGCTAATTCATGATTGGCGTGATAGAGTCTCAAATCATTTAAGTATTGTATTGGTGTTTTCATCATCTGTTTCTTAAAAATTCTAGTAAAGTAACCTTCTGACAAATTTGCATTGTGTAACATACTGATATCAAATAATAACGTTTTATATGATGCTGATCCATCACTATAAAGTGTATGCAAAAAACCACCTGGAACCACAATTATATCACCAGCCTCATATGCGTATGGTTCGTTTTTACCAGTATTCCGTTCTCATGGTACAGATACGAGAAGAGAAATGTGGCTATTCGGTAACGAAGGTGAACCTTTCTATGATGTACTTGTGAAATACAATCATTTAAGATATAAACTCATGCCAACTATGTATTCTCTTGCAGGAAATTCATGGTTACATGACAGCAATTTCATGTCACCACTATACTTTGCATTTGGTGATGATGAAAATGTAGCCAATATTGGGGATCAATTTATGGTTGGAAGCGATATGATGGTTTGTCCTGTTTATAAACCTATGTACTATGGACCAAACAGTGTAGAATTACACGGTATTGATAAAACAAGAGAAATCTATTTCCCTGCTGGTTTCGACTGGATTGATTTAGAAACTAACCAAATATATGCTGGTGAAACGACTCAAATGGTTGATGCTGACATTATGAAATTACCAGTTTATATAAAAGCAGGTGGCATCCTACTAATGGGTGAAGGTACTCGTCACGCAGGCGAATGGCTAGACCATGAAGTAACTGTACAAGTATATGACGGTGCTGATGGAAACTTCTCTTGGTATCTTGATGCTGGCGATGGATATGGCTATGAAAATGGCGAATATACTGTAGTAAATATCAAATTTAATAATGCTACAAAAACATTAACTATTTCTGATATGGAAGGTAGCTATCCAAATATGGCTGATGCAAGAACATTGCAAATTAAATTTGTGTCTGAAGGTAAGGCAACAGAAGTTACAACTATTTCTTATGTTGGAAAAGAGATGACTGTTCAACTATAATAATTGATATCAACATAAACCCAAAAATAAGAACAAGTAACAGTTTAAACTCAAACTATTGCTTGTTCTTATTTTTTATCATTTTAATACCTATACCTTTCTCATAGTCTGGCAACTTTGGATCGTAAGTAAGCGTCAAAGATAGTACGCCTTTTATTTATTCAGCAAATTGTATAAACTAAGAAAAAAACAAAGGAGTTTATACATATGGCAAGAAATCCAAAATTTCGGTCTCCAGAGGAAGTCGC
>JAWXVD010000185.1:0-5232 GCA_044425705.1 Eubacteriales bacterium
TCTGCTGTAAACGATATGGAATTATAGGAGAAAATCATTTATGGAATATGATTGTGTAAATACACGCGCAAGAAAAGAAGAAAACAAACATTGGAAAGGTCACATTTTATCTTATGTAAAGCGAAAAGATGGATTTGAAGCGGAGATATCAGGCCGTGGAAGTAGCTTTCACCTTATTGTGGGTGAAACTAGACACGGTAACTACCTATGTATTCCTACATGGGAAGTAGGGAGCGAACTTGCTGATTATAATGACACCTTTTGGAATCAGGAACAAATAGGCAGGCAACTTTCAGCTGTAGATAGTATTACCCTTGCAAACGGCATAAAAGCTATCGGAATATTGCTAAAATAATCTAATGAAAACTATCACTTATGGTTCGCTGTGGGTGGTAGTTTTTTTATTGGAATAAAATGATGAAGTTATGGAAATAGCATGATTTTACGGTAATAATATGATGGAATATGAAGTAGTTTTATGGAATTAATATGATGGTGATTGTGGCTACAATGTGGCGTATTACAATAATTATGGTAATAACAGAGATTTCCGAGTTGTCATTAATCCTGACAGTTCCCACTGTTGGGATTTTTTATTGCTTAATTTATCTAGCATGTGCAATCCTTGACACTTACCGCTTACAAAAAAATACCAAGTGAATGTAGTTTAAAACAGATTAAAAATAAGTGCTTCAAATAAGTTGTAGTAATCATATCATAGGTGATATTAATTTACATTACACATTTTTTTGATGCACTTACCGGACATTTAATGTACCTATTAATAATTCTAAATAGCTTTTCTAATTTTCAAAAATGAGAGCCAGTGAAAAAAACAGCTAGTTGATAACATTTCTCTATTATGTTATAAATGAATAATAATATCCATATCAAAAGTCAATATCATCTATTCCTTCAATAAATCCTTCCATAATATCATCTACTTTATTAACCTTACGTTCCGCAAGTCGATATAATCTCCATAAATCACTGCTTCTCTTTAAATCATCTTCATATATTTCGCTTATCGTATTAAATTCATCATCACATATAGAAAGCATACAATTAGCACTTTGAACTTCTTCTCCATATCCATCATATTCCATAGTATTGTATTTTTCTAAAACAAGTTTTTTATCTCCATTTTCAATATAATATGGTTGATATAAACTATGCAATTTATTGGATTTTGCTGGCCTCCATTCTACCTTTCCATTTTTTGTTCCACTTATCAGCTTATTAATAAAAACTTCATTTTCCATAAACCTTTGCTCCTTTCATCCAACATAAACATCATTTATGTCTAAATCTTCAAGAATTTTATTAAGTTTAATTGTTATATCTTGTTTATCTATATCTTGATACTTACAATTAATAACTTTTTTTATTCCCTTTATATTTGTCTTCATTTTTTTATCAAAAAATATTGCGTAATGATCCAACGCTGATATTTCTCTATTTATCTCACCAAGTATCTTGTTATCAAATACATCATCTTTTTCTATAGAATCCAACATACCTTGCAATTTATTTTGGGCTTTTTTCTTCTGCTTCAAATATTTATCATGGTTTAGTAAACTTTTAATACTATTTTTAATTTGTCCCGTTTTTACATATATAAAAATTGAAACAAAAAAACTTATAGTACTGATTAAACCCCCATAGGAATTAAGCCATTCATTTGCCTTTTTCCACAATTCTTCCATGATCCCTCCTAAACATATATTTGATTATATGATATTGTTAATATCTCTTTACACTTTTTTCTAAATCCCTGCCTTGTAACACCTAAACTTTTACAATAGAAAAAATTTTATCTTTTATCATGCCGTTTTTAGTGTTTATTGCAATAAACACTAATCTTTCTTGTTGTCTTCCGACAACTGGCTGCAAAAAAGTGCTTGCTTCTTCCAGAAATTCATTTTCCTCTTTTAAACGGCGAATTTCCTTATCCTGTTCTCTTAGCTGTTTTTAAGCTGGATTAACTCTTCATTAAGAGATAAAGCATTTTTAGGCGTATGAACTGCCTTTTTTACATCTAAACGACCTTCTTTGAAAGTTTTCCACCATGTATAGATAGTACCTGGTGGAAGTCCAAGTTCATTAGCAGCTTTATGTCAATCAATTTCCTGCACCAATTTTACAGCCTGAGATTTAAATTGCTAATCATACATTTTTGTAATGCGTTTTGCCATTTTGTATTCTCCTATTCTCTGTTTATTATATATCAAAATCCTTGAGAATAGGATATCAATTTTTATTGTACAACATCAGCAGATATATTCTAGTATAAAGTTTCTATACTTTTGAGGAATAGTTCTTCCTTCAATTTATCCATTCTCCTTCCTGAAAGTATCAACATGCCGACACTTTTAATAATATGTGTGTTTTCTGTATACGTCAATATTACTTCTCATATTTTATCTAACAAAAATGCCTATATTTAAACCCGAATAGAGGTATATCGCATTTCACGATATACCTAGAATCTTTATTTATTGCCCATAAGGGTGTCGCATTTCACGACACCCTTATGGCTTTATCTGCACCTTACACTTTGTGCTACGAATTTTATTAGTCCGCTTCAAAAAATTTTAATCTTCTGAAAATTTCATCTAAGTCTATCAATATTGCTTTTATGCCATCTAGTAACTTTACTTGCCCATTTAATATTATCAAATTCCGTTACATTTTACCTACGTATTGTAATTCACTTATTTTATGACAACTAAACCTATTAACTATCTGTAGAAAAATAAAAAAACAATATAAAATCACCGCTTCCTACTAAAAAATGGTGTTGTTTCTCCAACTATTTTCTTGCACCAATGGGTGCGAATTTTTGAAAATTACAGTAATTAAAATAGAATTTGATTGAATACTGAAAATGAAATTTGTTTCTTAATGCATTTTGTTTAGTTTTTTATACTGGTGTTGCTATAGTATTTTTAATCTATAGTGTCTTTAGCGTATATGGTTAAATATTGCCATTTTGTTGCTATAAAACACTCTTAAATGTTGGATATCCTTCTATTTATATAATACATCTGATGGAAATCCTCAATTTTTTACACTATACTTCAAATTAAAAATATTTATATTTCACTAGCCTATTTCTTAAATATCGGATTCTCTATTAATTTCATAAAACCTTCTAATGATTCGGGATTTTTTATTACATTTTCCATAACACTAAACATTACTGTATCACTTTTATCTTTGGACTTTCCTTCAAGAGCAATCTGATGTTCTAATTTCATAATCTCCATTTTTTGCACATGATCTTGCTTACTAGTTTCAACCTCTAATTGATGTTTTTCTTTGAGAGCATCAATATCTACCTCATGTTGCTTCATCAATTTTTCTATTTCATGTTTATTACTTTCTTCTAATTTTTGTATTTGTAGCTTTGCTTTTTTATTAGTAGATAAGTATGATAATAATCCTGTAATAGATGCTGGTACACATGATACCACAAATATATTAATAATCTCTTGCATTTTATTTTTCCCTTCTTTGTTCTACATTCATTAGCTGATGTTTTGTTTTAATAGAACTCCTTCTTTTAATCTAGTTCATTTAACTTAATAGCTATATCTTTATAAATATTACTTCTCTTAATATATAATTAGATTCATCTGTAACAGTTAATTTCTAACACTCTGTCTCCAATTCTACTTATCACTGGCACTACCAAAGCATTCCCCATAGTAAAATACCTAAACTTATGTGGCATTCCTGTGTTCGTCCAATTATCATCAAATCCATTCAATCTTTCACACTCTATCGGTGTCAATAACCTCAATCTACCAGTCACTGCATCCGCTATCACATGAGAGCTTCTATTCACACTTGATTCACTTGTAAGCATGGTTCTTGCTGGCTTGTCTAAATCATCTGGAAAACACATTCCCCCTTCGCTAAAGGTATATGGTTCACCATTTGGTCTGATTCTAGGTATCTTCTTCGCCCCTTTAAGATATGTCCATTTCTCTGTACTACCATTTAAGAAATAACAATCTTCTACTGCCTCTGTATGTCTAATTTGTCTAAGAGTTACTGGTTCATAATGAACTGGTAGTACTTCCTCAGAATAAACTATACCATCTATCATGACTCCACTATTGTAAAGTGTGGCTTCAAATTGGTCAGATACTTCTTGTAATGTTGGATATTCCTTTGTAGTCATAGTTGTTAATGTTTGTTTCTTATTATTTTCATAATTTACGACAGGAAATGGTGTGGAATAAAAGCCATCTATCTTAATCCATTGTTTCAATGTATCTGCCCCTACTTCTGCAAACGTTGTTTCTAATTTTTTGTATAGACTTGTAGTGTTCTTATATGCAAAAATAAAAATACGTCTTCTTCGTTGTGCAAATCCATATTCTGCCGCATTGATAACTCGCCATTCTACTGCATATCCTAAGTCATTCAAACAACGTAAAATAATTCCAAAGTCTCGTCCTCTTTGGCTTGAGGGCGATTTAATCAACCGATCCACATTTTCTAATAGTATGTAACTAGGTCTATGCTTTTCTACGATATCTCTAATTTCCCACCATAAGACACCCTTTTTACCTTCAATTCCCTTTGCCCCTGATTGCGCCACTGAATAGTCTTGACAAGGGAATCCCCCTACCAAAAAATCATGTGGTGGCACCTTATGTTTAGCAATTGCTATATCTTCATTTATATGATTCTCTGATTTTCCAAAATGGGAAACATAACAATCATATGCATGTTGTGTTTTTTTACTAGGTTCCCATTGATTTGCCCATATGGTTTCAAAACGACTTGAACACTTCTCCAATCCAACCCTAAACCCTCCGACACCTGCAAATAATTCTACTACTCTAATTTTGTTATTTCTATTCATTCTATCCACCCTAAACCATTTTTTATGATATAATTACTAATAAATTAAATTTATACCATTATATCACATAATTAATAAAAGATCAATACACCAAAGCGAAAATTTGTTCGATTTTATTAATAAAAAGGAGTTATGATATGACTTACAATCGAAATAGTGCCAAGAGTATCGAAGCATATGCAAAAAAATTAACAGGAAAAACATTTTATGAAATATTAGATGAACAAAATATACCTGAATTATTCATGAACATATAAAAAAAACAAATACTTCAAATTTTACTTGTGATAATAGTTTCCAAAATAATATTGTTGTATTTTTGACCTAAAAAAGGGTACAAAATCCCTGTGGGG
>JAWXVD010000186.1:0-5134 GCA_044425705.1 Eubacteriales bacterium
CCCTCAATCTTTGAGGGGTAAGACTTTCTTTTTTCTACACTTTCCCTCATAATGTAATTATGAATATCCTACAAAATATTATGTGTGACCATTATGAAGAAATGATTTATACCTTACATCCTCGTTCCTCTGTAATTGAAAACGTGGATAAAATGATTAACTGTGGTGATCCTTCCTTTGGTGGTGCCATGTACATTTGCCCTGATTGCAACAACTACAAATATGTTCCTTTTCGTTGTAAAAGCAGATTCTGCCCCACTTGTGGAAATATGTATTCTATTGACAGAACTACTGCTATGTCTTTTAAAATCATTAATGTACAACATCGCCATTGCGTTTTCACCATTGCTGATTCTTTGCGCCCTTTTTTCCTATCTGATCGGACCTTGCTTAACTGCTTATTCACTGCTGTAAATAGCGTTGTTACTCGCATGTTTCACAAAGATAATAAATCCGAACTTTATACCCCAGGCTTCATTTGTGTTTTACATACATTTGGTCGTGATTTAAAATGGAATCCTCATATCCACTGCCTCATTTCTGAAGGTGGTGTTGGTAAAAATCTCCTTTGGAAGCACAAAAAACATTTTAATTATAAACTACTCCGTGATTCATTCCAGACCGCTCTTCTGAATCTGTTATACGCAAAACTCGGTGACTCATTCAAAAAAGTGAAAGCTGCTATTTACAATAAACACAAAAACGGCTTCTATGTTTATGCTAAACCTAATAAATGTAACCCCTCTAATGTTATCAAATATATTGGTCGTTATCTTGGTCGACCCGTTATCGCTACTTCTCGCATTGATTCCTACGATGGCGAGCTTGTAACATTTCATTATAATAGACATGAAGATAATGAGCTCATTACTGAAACCATTCCCGCTCTAGATTTCATTTCTAGACTGATACAACACATTCCCGAAAAACACTTCAAAATGATTCGCTACTATGGCATTTATGCTAGACATCGTGAATCCGATAAATGTCTTCATCGTGCCATTTCCAAAGAAAAACATAAATTCTATTTATCTTTCAACAAATGGCGGGAATCTATTTTATTCACCTTTGGTTATGATCCACTAAAATGTAGTAAATGTGGATCTACTATGTTGTTTTTAGAATTATATTTTAATCATAAACCAGTTCCTCTACACGAATTATATGAAAGAGCTATGAAGAAACATAAATGTCGTTCTCCTGCCACTGCATAACTCTTTTTTCTTTTTCACCTCTATGTTACACTAATAAAAAACTGGAGGTAAATATTTATGAATCAACGTGTGCAGGAACTCAGAAAAAAATATATAAAAAATCCACCTGAAGGTATGACTAAATCCGACATACGAACTATGTCAGATGAAGATCTTCTCGATATGGATTATTTCTTAAACGAAGATGATTTGCTAGATGATGAGGTTGGTGTAGAAGGTTTTTATATCTTCTAATCACTGTCATCTTATTTGATTGCTCACCTATCGGTGGGCAATTTTTTCTTACTATTTCTTCAAGAAAGAACTTTCCTATAAAGCAAAAATAGGGATATGCTCTTGGCACACCCCTCGCAAAATGTATTCACATTTTTTATGTATTGTTATTATATTCATTCTAATACATGTTGTCAATAAGCACTGTTTAGAGAGCACTAATGCTATTACAGTACTTATTACCCTAACACTATACATTTAATTTTAGATTATTATTCAATAGCCTTTGAATCTTTCTCGAATATTAGCAGCGCTATAAATAACATCTGTTACAACTACTTCCTCTTCGCGAATAAAATATAACACATCATAATTATCTACAGGCATCAGTCTAATTCCTCTTCGCTCTAATTCTCCACCACACATTATTGGATATCTATCTGGCATAGACTCTAACATTAAAATTTGATTTGCAATACGATCATATTGTCCCTGTGCATTTTCTGGTACCTGCAAATCATGAGCAATATAAACATAAATCTGTTCCATATCTAACAATGCATTGTCTGTAATTTCTAACGCATATTTCTTCATTAAAAATTAGCCTCCCTAAATTTACGAAAAGCAGATTCTGCATTTTGTGTTTTACCTGTATCCGCATCCTTAATTCCTTGAAGCAGCTTGGTATATAACTCGTCATCTGTCATAATATCTGCGTTAACACTTACTGGTACTTTTGGCAATGTTACTGCAAATGGTATTCCACCTGTCATCGAAATCTGATTTAAATACATATCAATAGCTGTTGACATCGGAACACCTAATCTAGAAAGTACTTCTTCCGCTTGCTTTTTTACATTTGGGTTTACTCTTAAGTTCAATGTTGCTGTTTTTTCCATATAAATCATCTCCTTTTCAACATTGTAACGTAATCGTCGTTACATAGCAAGATTTCATTTAAAACAAAAATAGTATAATGGTAATTATTATCAACTACCATTATACTATTCATTCGATTTCAAATCATTATTTAATAGAACTTGCAAGCCACTTAGTATTATTCGAATTCGAGCCTTTGTTCTATATGTAGTAGTGTAGAATTTTATAGCAACACTATATATAGATTTATTTTTATAGATATTCCTATAATTCTATGGGGATTTAGGGGTAAATGCTGACATATGTACGGCAATAGCTAAGTGCTCTTTTCTCTTGGGTAATCCTTGAGTATTTCTTGCGTAATCTTGAGTACTTCTCGAGTAATCTTGCGTATTTCTTGCGTAATCTTGCGTAATCCTCGAGTAATCTCACATATTTCTTGCGTAATCCTACACTTCTAACTTACCTCGTAAAATTCAAATTTACAACTTAAGTATCCAGTAAGATAATTGTTGATTTTCAGAATTTGTTTCAATCATATTTTCAGCTTTTAAACTCGCCAAGAGATTTCCAATTTTATATTCTTTCTGTTTTTCCGATAGTACATCTGGCAACTTGTCCCATAATAATTCTCTAATATCTTTTTTCTTAGCCTTTTTATATTGTTTTATATAACTGATAATCAAGTCTTTATAGTATTGTTCATCAAATGCTTTATTTTTAATGTATCCTGCTCTATCATCAATACTTTTTGCTATAGATGATGTTAAAAACAGATTTGGCTTTCTGCCCTCTACTAACTTAAGCAATCTCAATTTTTCCACTTCTTCTTTTTGTAATGGTAATGCTTTTTGTACTTTATCCAACAAATATACTGTCTGCAAATCCAACTCTTGGCATTCATACAAAATATGCATATATTTATCGTCTATTATTTTCCCATATACAGTAACATCTACTTGTGTACCTGAAGAAACATTATAATCTGGCATTGGAAAATATTTTTCCTTTTGAATCTTATATGCTCTGCGAATCCCTAGTGTTGCTGTATCAATCATATGAAACGCTACCATTGAATCTGCTAATAACTGATTTCTGTAAAACGGAGGATTATAGCTGACCTCTAATACATTTTCAATCCTTTTGGGAATAAAATCTCCAGGATTAGAGATTTTAATTTTATCTTCAAACTCATTAACATATATTCTTCCCCCAAGCTGATAATTCGTATGCACAATACTATTATTTAAAAGCTCACGCATTAGCCAACTATTATATTGCTCCGTCTCTACAGGAAACAATGTTGCTTGGTTTGGCATATATCGATATGTCAAATTTCTTATTTTAGCAAATACCTGATCCACTACATTAATAAATGGAATCTTAAAAATTGCATAATCCTTATCACTTCCATCATTTCCGTAAAGTCTCCACATAATCGATGGCGCTGATTTGAACAAGTAGTCGTAATCCGAATTTCCTAATAACAACATACCCGCTTGCGTTATTTTCCCATGAATCATTAATTTAATCTTGGTCAAAAATTGCTCATCTGTCATATTATTTACTTCTTGGCTAATATGCTCTTCATTCATTTTTGCTTTATATTTTTCTCTTGCCAAGCAAATCGCACCTTTATCTAAATGCTCAATTAACGCACCTTCTAACACCTGTTTTGACCAATCTTTTCGTTCCTGTGCTCTGATTTCATCAATTTTGTATTGCTTTAATGATACTAAGCTTTCCCCAGAGCGTTCATAATAATTCGTCTTCCAATCCGTTGGTATTCCTGTTGCAGCCGCTGGTATTTTAAACATTAATACCCTGTATTCTCGTCCATCCACTTCAGGATAAAGCTCAATGATGTCATAGAACGTAATTCCATTTGTAGTATCTCGTGATAGTTGATATTTAAACTTTTCTAATAACCCAGTATCTCCCTGTTTATATGCTGTACCAACTATATGCTTTACTTTATCTTTTTCACTCACTCCGAAAATAACCCATCCATACTGTTGATGTCTTAGATTCGCTTCATTACTAATTGCTGAAAAATATCTTCCTATCTTATCTGTATCAAAGCTGCTCTTTGCTTCCTTGAATTCTACAACCTCATTCTCCCAACGCTCCATAAGCATTTCTAAAATTTCATAGTATTCTGATTTTACACCTGTTTTATTATATGAAAAAAATTTCACCTTATCACCTTCTTTCTAAATTCTAACTTTATTTTAACACTCGTATTTTCTAGCAAAAATTTTATTCGATTGGTTTATCTAAAAAATAGAGAGACGAGTGACCTCATCCCTCTAAAATTAACATTCGCATTCCAAGTAGCGAAGCACTTAAATTAAAGGTTCACCGTCAAAGTCGTGAAGCACTTAAATAAAAGGTTTGCACTCATAGTAGCAACGCACTAAAATCAAGTGTTTTCTGCCACCTATTCGCTGTGGCCTTTATCCTACACCACATCCAGTTCAGGTTTTACGTATCTCCACACGACAAATATTTCTATCTGCAATTATATAATACTCTATATGGTTGGCTTCTTCAAGTAGACTATGATTTTATTTGGTAAGTTTGAGATAGTCCTTAGGACTGATCGATAAAATGGATGTGGAGCAGAAAAAGAAGTTGTTGCAGACAATAAAGATATGGCAGAAATAGGTTGTGGTAATACGATTGGTCTTGCCCCTTCTTTTTTGTGAAATCGAGTAGGAGGTAGATAATTAATTTATCTACCGACCTCTCACACCACCGTGCGTACCGTTCGGTACACGGCGGTTCTTTAGTTCTCACATACTTTCAAGTAATAGTCAGTCATGGAT
>JAWXVD010000187.1:0-5130 GCA_044425705.1 Eubacteriales bacterium
GTTTCCATTTGAGGTGCTAAATATATCTTAGTCGGTGCACTATCCACTTTTACTTTCATATCAATATCATAGATTGGCAATTTTGTATCTACAACTTCCAATTTCTTAGATTTCTTTTCTGCAATATAATGACTCATATGTACAATCGTTCTATTCTCTTGTTTACGAACAGTTACCTCTGCACTTGCAGGAAGATTTGTAATCACCATACCATCTCCTATCAAATGTTGGAGACTTTCTTCTATAATTTCTCTATATACTCTTACACCATTTGTAATATAATCTGTAAAAATTGGATGGCTGATATAAATAACAGAATCTGTTTCTACAATACCTGCATACTTGGTTATTTGGTCAATTGGGAATTGTCTGTGAGAACAGAAACAGTCATATGTTCTATTGAAATATGGTTTTCCCAAATATGCTTTTACTTGTTTTTCATCTTTTGCTACTACATTGCTACCATCTTCATATAAGGCATATTGCATTTCTTCAATGGTATTTGAAAATTCTTTTGTCACATTCAAATACATTGGTGAATAGGTAGACTTGCCTTCATACTCAATATTTGCTTCTTTAAAAATATATTTTCCTGATTCTTGATTGAAGCCTGACATATGTGATGCGATAACTTTTCCACCGTCTTGGATATATTTACTGATTTTATCCCCATGTTCTTCTGTAAAATACACTGTGTCTGGTAAAATAATCACTTTATATTTCGTAAAATCCTCTTGCCAATCAATAAAGTCAAATTGATGCTTCAGTTCTAGCATCATACGTAATGCGCCTTCATCGGCTAACATACCATCTTCTAGCTCTTTATGTGCCATAATAATGCCCACTTCGCTGACTTTTTGATCTTTCAAAATCCATGGTTCTCTTGCTTCAATTTGTTCATACACTTTCCCAATACGTTGGTACGTACTTTGATCAAGTCTTCCTCTTGGATGTAATTGGTCACCAACAGAACACTTAGCTCCATTCATGATCATTCTGAAACATTCAAATTCTAATGCTTCCACATTTCTTAAAGAACCAAAATCCCCCCATGCATTATGGAATTTTCCATTCATTCCAATGCATTCACCACTATGTCTATTGTGATAATTAACATATAATGGGAATAAATTATAGCCCCATAATTCAGATGGTAATGATTCTACTTCTACATGTGTTTGATAGCATCCTCTAGCTTCAATATTATATGTTTTATCATAACCACCATCTGGCGTCCATTGACCATTGAAAAACATGGTTTTAGTATCATCGATACTTCTTACAAAATCATAGATATCTTTCATAAATTCTTGTAATACTAAGAAATCATGTTTTTTTCTGTCTTCTTCTTTTTTGGGATCTAGTCCCATTTCCTTCATTTCTGCTAGACATGTTTTACATACACATTGTTCTTGGAAAATAATATCAAACCAGAATCCTGCAAATTCATAGTTGTCCATAATTTCTACAATTTGTTTTTTCATGAATTCTCTATATTCTTTGTTGTTTAAACAAAGTTTACGCCATGAATAATACTCATCTTCAAATGGTGTTTTACCACCTAATACACCTTGCGGAGATACTTCTAGCCATTTTTCATTATCTGCACAGGTTTCTTCCCATCCCATTGGAAAATAAACATTCGGTACAATGTTCTCTCTATTTAAAACAGTTAACATTTCCCCATTAAATCTTGCTTGCATGATGGGTGTTTGATTCCTAATTTGGTATCATAATAACTCATCCCATGATGACATTTTGCAAACACATTGATACCATTTACGTGAGCATCCTTTAAGATTTTTACAAATTCTTCTGGGCAAAATTCTGTTCCTACATCTCCAATCACTGGTGGTGTATGAAAGTCTAAGTGTATCTCTCTGTAAGGTAAGTTAATCATAGCATTTTCTCCATTCATTTTTTATTAGCGCAACATACATTCCTACTGTTAATTATACAGATTATTTTTATTTTTCATTGAACTAATCTTATCTTAATCTTAAAAAACTATAGAAAAAGTATTATCATCCCCTACAATTTTTCTCTAATTAGAAAATTGTTCATGATATTCATGAAGAAAGTTAAAAAAACAATTATATATCTACCATTAAACATCTTTTGAATTTTATGAATAATACAATTTATCTCTTTATATTATTTCGATTACAATGAAGATGTAAAAACAAAAATTCATTGACAGGTAGCAAAAATTAGTTTACTATAAGAATATAAAAAGGCACTACCGATAGACGGTTGTCCCTCGATTTAAGCTAAAAAATAATCGCTAAGTTTCTGAGGCTACGGCGATTATTTTTTATGTGAAATCTTATATACAAGATTAACAATAGCAATAATTACTATGCAAAATTGAAACAATTCTTCATATGTAACCATAGCATTCCCTCCTTTCCCATTGTAAGAAACAATGTGTTTGGAGAGCATAACCCTCCAGAAGTATCGAGGGAAACCGCCTACCGTTATGGTAGTACCATAGAAGCATTCTAGCATATAATATCGAAAAAGTATATCCTGAAGTTACATGTTTATTGTATATAAAAAAGACAAAATTGTATGCAAGTAATAAGTTGCGAAAAACAAAAATTCATTGACAGATAGCAAAAATTAGTTTACTATGAAAATATAAAAAGGCACTACCGATAGACGGTTGTCCCTCAAATTAGGCTAAAAAATAATCGCTAGTTTTAGAGGACAGGCGATTATTTTTTATGTGAAATCTTATATACAAGATTAACAATAGCAACAATTAATATGGAAAATTGAAACAATTCTTCATATGTAACCATAGCATTCCCTCCTTTCCCATTGTAAGAAACAATGTACTTGGAGAGCATAACCCTCCAGAAGTATCGAGGGAAACCGCCTACCGTTATGGTAGTACCATAGAAGTATTCTAGCATATAATATCAGAAAAGTATATCCTGAAGTTACATGTTTATTGTATATAAAAAAGACAAAATTGTATGCAAGTAATTATTTGCGAAAAACAAAAATTCATTGACATGTAGCAATAATTAGTTTACTATGAAAATATAAAAAGGCACTACCGATAGACGGTTGTCCCTCAATTTAAGCAAAAAAATAATCGCTAGTTTTAGAGGACCGGCGATTATTTTTTATATTTTCTAGATTTCTTCTAATAATTTATCTACACTAACAAGTTTCACACAAAGTACAAATAAGTCTGTTGCTGCACTCATTTCTTCTGGTGTTGGGAAAGATGGAGCAATTCTAATGTTGCTATCTTGTGGGTCGATACCATATGGATAAGTAGCACCTGCACCAGTTAAGACAACTCCTGCTTCTTTACATTTTGCTACGACAGCTTTTGCACAATTTGGCATAGCTTCGAAAGAAATAAAGTATCCGCCTCTAGGTACAATCCAAGAACCAATTTCCAAACCAGCTAATTCTTTGTTTAAAACATCTAATACTGCTTCAAATTTAGGTCTCATAGAATCTGCATGTTGTTTCATGGTTGCTTTGATTCCACCTAAATTTTTAAAATAACCTACATGACGCAATTGGTTGATTTTATCATATCCAATTGTTTGTAATGTCATGGATTTTTTCATCCAATCTAAGTTGCCTTTCGATGCTGCAATGGCACCAATTCCCGAACCTGAAAAACTAATTTTTGAAGTAGAACAAAATTCAAATACCATGTCTTCATTTCCTGCTTTTTTACATTCACTCAAGATTTCTAAAATATTATCTTGTTTGTCATCATATAGATGATGTACGATATAAGCATTATCCCAGTAAATACGAAAATCTGATGCCGCAGGTTTTAAAGCTGCAAATCTTTTCACTGTTTCATCACTATAGCTAATTCCTGTAGGATTTGAATATTTAGGTACACACCAAATACCTTTAATGCTATCATCATTGGCTACTAATTCTTCTATCATATCCATATCTGGACCTGACTCTGACATAGGAATATTTATCATTTCAATACCAAAGTATTGTGTAATCGCAAAATGTCTATCATATCCTGGTACTGGACATAAGAATTTTACTTTATCTAATTTGCACCAAGGTGTACTTCCCATAACACCATGTGTCATAGAACGTGAAATCGAATCATACATAATTGGTAAGCTTGCATTTCCACATATAATAACTTGCGCTGGGTCAACTTCTAACATTTCAGCAACCATACGTTTCGCTTCTGGAAGTCCGTCTAACACGCCATAATTTCTACAATCTGTTCCATCTTCTGATTTTAATATTGAATCTGCATGTAACACATCCATCATTCCCATATTAAAGTCTAGTTGTGCTGTGGAAGGTTTTCCTCTTGACATATCCAACTTTAAACCTTTCGCTGCTGCATCTGCATATGCCTTTTCTAATTCACTCTTTAAACTTAGTAGCTCTTCTTTACTCAATTCTTTGTATGATTTCATAACAATACCTTTCGCTTTGATTTCTCTTTTATGGCAACCATGCATAATTGTATACAATTATGCACAGCTATTATTCTACTATAGTTTATACCTCAATACAATATCAAAAATTACAAAATTTCTATAAAATCTATGATTTATTTAGCAACACTTACTCTACATCTAGTACTACCATTTGGTGACACCATAGTTTTGGTACAGTATAGCTTACATAGCCATCTTCCATAGTAAATGGAATTTCTACGTTTTCTGGTACTAAGCTTACTTTTTTTACAGTTTCAGCAACTTTTACTTTTGCTTCCACATCATAAAGTGGAATAATATCTTCAATTACTTCAATATTGTATTTATTTTTCTCCCAATAGAATTCTCCTCTATTGGTTGTGTGTGCATATAATAAGTGATTGATGTATCTATTTTCTTTCTCTTGTTTTGCTAAAGTAGTTACACCACGATCTGGCAATTTTGCCACTACTGATTTATCATCACCTAATAATTGGTCGATTACATAAGTGATTAACTCTTTATTGTGAACCGCTCCCATGATTCCATAATCAGAGAAGATATCCCATCCAATATATGCAGTATTATCTGTTAAAACAGCTCCATCAAATGATTCTGCTGGATTATTTGGAGTATGTTGATGAGAACAGAAATGTAAAATATCTCTATTGAAATATGAATTTTGTCTCTGTGCGAT
>JAWXVD010000188.1:0-5091 GCA_044425705.1 Eubacteriales bacterium
GTTGTTTCTTTCGAAACATGTTCTCTTGCATTCGTAATTTAAATTGCTTTAAACTCTCATGCTGAATATTCTCTTTAGAATTTTCGAGATTGTATTACTGTTTATTTGTCAATGTTCTGCTTGCATTTCATATTTAAAATGCTAACGCAGAGGGTGGGATTCGAACCCACGCGCCCTTGCGGACAAACGGTTTTCAAGACCGCCTCGTTATGACCACTTCGATACCTCTGCATGTATTTTGTTGTGTTTGCGTTTGTCTGTATTTCTCCGACGCAAGAGTTATTCTATCAAAAAGGATTAGAAGTGTCAACACTTTTTTTGAAGTTTTTTTCTTTTTTTTCAATTTCCTCCAAAAATCCCGTAAATTGGCACTTTTTTGAAGTTGGAATTTTACTATTTTTATGTAAAACACTTTTTGCCATTACAATAATCAAAAATATATTACATAAATCATCGCTTTTATTTTTATAAAAAAACATAAAAAATACAATTTGTTTTCCCACCTGTAATTCTTTTAGGTATTCCACTCCCTACTTTTATCTCCATGAAAAAAGGAATCTACCATTTCTAGTAGATTCCTTCATCATGATAGCCAATAACTAGTTCCTATTAACCTCTTCTTAGCAATTAGTTATTCAACGCTGCCTGTGCTGCTGCCAAACGAGCAATTGGAACTCTAAACGGAGAACAAGATACATAATCAAGTCCTACTTTATGACAGAATTCCACACTACTTGGATCTCCACCATGTTCCCCACAGATACCTAATTTTAAGGTGGCTTTAACGCTTCTACCTTTTTTAGCTGCCATTTCAACCAGCTGTCCTACACCATTTTGATCTAATCTTGCAAATGGATCTGATTCGTAAATTTTAGATTTATAATATGCATCCAAGAATTTTCCTGCATCATCACGAGAGAATCCAAATGTCATTTGTGTTAAATCATTTGTACCAAAAGAGAAGAAATCAGCTTCTGTGGCTACTTCGTCAGCAAGAAGTGCTGCACGTGGAATTTCAATCATAGTACCGATATGGTATTCAATATCAGAACTTTTTTCTACTTTTACTTTTTCTGCCACTTCGATTACTACATCTTTTACAAATTTTAATTCTTTTCTATCACCAATAAGTGGAATCATAATTTCTGGGATAATATCAAATCCTTTTTCCACTTTCACTTCAATTGCCGCTTCCATAATCGCTCTTGTTTGCATTTTTGCAATTTCTGGATATGTTACAGATAAACGACAACCTCTATGTCCCATCATAGGATTGAATTCATGCAAATCTGCACAAGTTTCTTTTACTTTTTCTACTGTTAAGTTCATATCTTTAGCTAATGCGACAATATCTTCTTCTGATGTAGGAACAAATTCATGTAAAGGTGGATCTAAATAACGAACTGTCATCGGTTTTCCTTCTAACACTTCATACATAGCTTTAAAATCTTTTTTCTGATATTCAATCAATTCATTTAAAGCATCTTCTCTACCTTCTACTGTTTCTGATAAAATCATTTTTCTAATTTTAGGAATTCTCTCTGCTTCAAAGAACATATGCTCTGTACGGCATAGACCGATACCTTCTGCTCCTAATTTCACAGCATTGGCTGTATCTTTTGGTGTGTCCGCATTAGTTCTTACTTTTAATCTTCTAAATCCATCTGCCCATTTCATAATACGATCAAAGTTTCCGCTGATTGTAGCTTCTTCTGTCGCAATATCACCCAAGTAAATTTTACCTGTAGAACCATCTAGTGAGATATAATCACCTTCTACAATAGTATGACCATCTAAAACAAACCATTTTTCTTCTTCGTTGATTTTAATTTCACCACATCCAGATACGCATGCAGTTCCCATTCCTCTTGCAACAACTGCTGCATGAGATGTCATACCACCACGAACTGTTAAAATACCTTGTGCTGCATTCATTCCTTCAATATCTTCTGGTGATGTTTCAAGACGCACCAAAATAACTCTATCATTCTCACCTGCTGCTTTGGCTTCTTCTGCTGTAAAGTATACTTTACCTGCTGCCGCACCTGGTGATGCTGGAAGAGCTGTTCCGATTACTTGTCCCTCTTTTAATGCTTGTGCATTGAAGGTAGGGTGTAATAATTGATCTAAGGATTTTGCTTCGATACGCTTTACTGCTTCCTCTGGTGTAATCATACCTTCATCTACTAGGTCACATGCAATTTGCAACGCTGCTGGAGCTGTTCTTTTTCCACTACGAGTTTGCAAGAAATATAATTTACCTTCTTGAATCGTAAATTCCATATCTTGCATATCTCGATAGTGATTTTCCAATTTTTTAGCAATTGCCATAAATTCTGCATAACATTCTGGTAAATCTTCTGCTAATTTTGAAATTGGTTGTGGTGTTCTAATTCCTGCTACTACATCTTCGCCCTGTGCATTGATTAGATATTCCCCATAAATTAAATTTTCACCCGTAGATGGATTTCTTGTGAAAGCTACACCTGTACCAGATGTATTTCCCATATTTCCAAATACCATAGCTTGTACGTTAACAGCTGTACCCCAATCTCCTGGAATATCATTCATTCTACGATATACGATGGCACGTGGGTTGTCCCATGAACGAAATACTGCTTTTACCGCTTCCATTAATTGTACTTGTGGATCTTGTGGAAATTCTTCTCCCATTTTCTCTTTATAAATAGCTTTATATTTTACGATTAATTCTTTTAAATCCTCTGCCGTTAAATCAGTATCAAAATGCACTCCTTTTTCTTCTTTTAAATCTGTTAAGATTCCTTCAAAGAAAGTTTTGCTCATTTCCATAACTACATCTGAAAACATTTGGATAAATCTACGATAAGAATCATATGCAAATCTTGGATTTCCAGTTTTTGTCGCAAAGCCTTCCACTGCTACATCATTTAATCCTAAGTTCAAGATTGTATCCATCATTCCTGGCATAGATGCCCTAGAACCACTTCTTACTGATACCAATAATGGATCTTCATTGTCACCAAATTTTTTGCCTTGCAATTTTTCCAAATCTGCAATGGCACTAAAAATTTGTACTTTGATTTCCTCTGAAACTAATTTCCCTTGATCATAATAATCCGTACATGCTTCTGTCGTTACTGTAAATCCCTGTGGAATTGGCAACCCAAGTCCTGTCATTTCTGCTAGGTTAGCTCCCTTACCACCTAGTAGATTTCTCATTTCTGCATTGCCTTCCTCGAATAAATACACCCACTTTTTCATGTTATGAAATTCTCCTTTTCTTTCTTTTCTTTACATGATGACTATCCCTCGATGAATTTTGTTTTATGTGGTATTATTATACAATTTATTTGTATTTTTGTCAACTTCTATTGTTTTTTACTGTTGTATTTATTGGTTTTAGTGGTATTCATTACTATTTATAGTGGTTTTTTGTATCCTTTATAACTTTTATTTCAACAAATCACTATTTCCCACATAATTCCTCTTGAAAAAGCTAGTTTTCTAATGTGATATCATTATGTTGTGCATGTTTTTATCCCTTATATAATACCGCAAAAAACCCATTCTAACGCATTTCATACGCAAGAATGGGTTCTATTTATAAATTCTGCAAAAACACTTCGGCGATCTTTAAGTCTTCTGGTGTGGTGATTTTAATATTGCTGTAACTACCTTCTACTAATTTCACCTTATGATTCGTTAACAATTCTACAACCATAGCATCATCTGTAATTTGTATGCCTTGGTTTTGCAAATTATTTTCTTCCTCCATCAATTTTCCATACGCTTCTTTTATTAAGGAATAAGAAAAAATTTGTGGTGTTTGAATCATCCAAATAAGACTTCTATTAGGTGTCCCATCAATCCATCCATCTTCATCGGCTATTTTTATAGTATCTTTTGTTGGCATCCCAATCACACAAGCCTGATTTTCTTTTACCTGCTCTAAACCCCGTAATAATATCTCTTGATTAATAAAGGGTCTAGCTCCATCATGAATAAAAATATAATCTGTCTCTAGAATTTCTCCAAGACCTGCAACCACAGAATGATATCGTTCCTTTCCTCCAGCTACAATCTTGGTAACCTTCTGGAAATTATATTTTTCTACAATTTCTTTTTTACAATAAGAAACTTCATCTGCACCAACCACTAAAACCACTTCATCAATAAAGCTTTTTTCAAATACATCTAAGGCATAGAATAAAATAGGTTTTCCTTGCAAGTTTAAATATTGCTTTGCCACGTCACTATTCATTCTCTTTCCTTGGCCTGCGGCCAAAACAATAGCTACTGTTTTCATTCTAATTACCGATACCTTTCTTTCAACTTTTATCGCTCTCCCAGCTTCAAATTCGGTACTGCATTCAAATCATATCCGTGACAATTCCCTTTACAATACTCATAATATCCAGCCACTCCAATCATAGCAGCATTATCAGTACAGTAAACAGGAGATGGATGATAAAAGGTAACCTTATTGACTTCACATGCCCCTTCCATAGCGGAACGCAATGTAGAGTTAGATGCTACACCACCTGCTATGGCAAAACGATCAAATCCGTATTTTTTTACTGCATCCATAGAATGATCTACCAACACATCTACCACAGCTTTTTGAAAAGAAGCTGCTACATCTGCCTGATGAATCTCTTCTCCTTTCATCTGACATGCATTTAAATAGTTTAATACTGCCGATTTCACCCCGCTAAAACTGAAATCATAGGCATTGTCTTCCACCTTAGCTCTCGGGAAACGAATCGCATCTGGATTTCCTTCTTTGGAAATTTTATCAATTTTGGGGCCACCTGGATATCCTAATCCAATTGCTCTCGCTACTTTATCAAAGGCTTCCCCTGCTGCATCATCCCTAGTTCTTCCTAAAATTTCGTATTCTCCATAATCCTTTACTTTTACAAGATGAGAATGCCCTCCCGAAACTACAAGGCATACAAATGGCGGTTCTAGTTCTTTATTTTCAATAAAATTAGCACTGATATGTCCTTCAATATGATGAACCCCAATCAATGGTTTATTTAATGCAAATGCCAAGGCTTTGGCTGCAGACACGCCCACCAATAACGCACCTACCAAACCCGGTCCATA
>JAWXVD010000189.1:0-5067 GCA_044425705.1 Eubacteriales bacterium
GGTATCGGTATTTGCCTCTAAAAGATTATCCACTCGATTAAATGGTTTACTTACATTATTAGCAATATAGTGACTGAACTTCTCTACAAACTCCTTATTCACATCATGCTCTAATACCTTGGCTCTCACATTATCCGTATTGGTAATCCACAAATCCATGCCATTGTAATCAATATCTGTAATTTCATCGTCTACAATATATTCCCACAAGGGACCAAAGTGTGCAGGTTGCAATTCCCATTCTTTACTTTTCTCCATCTCTTGCTACCTCCTTTCTCGAAAACCAGAGGGACAATGCCCTCTAGTTCAAGTATGTTTCTTATGCTGCTAATACACTCTCTACCACTTCTCCTGCTGGGAATGGAAGAATGTTATTCGACGCTGTTGTAATCGTTCCATTTGCTTGGTTAAAGAAGTTATTAATCAGATTCGCAAATGCTTCTGCGACTACTCCATCTGTTCCTAATAACATCATGATGATTGCTACTAATGCACTAATTGCTACTACTGCGATAATTACCGATCCATATTGTTCAAAAATTTCTTTCATATTGTTTTCCTCTATCTTTCTCTATTGTTTTATTTTGTTTCATTGTTTTGTTAATTTCGTTGACTTGCCTCTAGTTCTAGGCTGCTAATGCCATAGCTTCTGTTGCACCACCTGGAAATGCAAGAACGTTACTTGCTGTAATCGTCCCATTTGCTTGGTTAAAGAAGTTATTAATCAAGTTTGTAAATGCCTCTGCTACTACTCCATCTGTTCCTAATAACATCATAATGATTGCTACTAATGCACTAATTGCTACTACTGCGATGATTACTGATCCGTATTGTTCAAAAATTTCTTTCATATTGTTTTCCTCTATCTTTCTAATTGTTTAATTTTGCTTTCTCTTCTAATTTTTTGCATAAAAAAAACAGCTCTATTTCAAGCTGTTCACCTATCCCTTCCAAGAGATAGGCTTGTGTGTTCGTATAAACCTATCCCTCTTACTTAGGACTTAATTCTTTATTCAGTTCATACGAAACACCCCTTATGGTCTATCTCGTATGTAATTCAATATTTTCCTCCTTCTACAATCTTTATTTTAATTATTTGAATAATTTATAATACTTTTTCTTTAGTTTCTTGCTCTTCAATATTTTCCATCATGTCATCACCGGTCGTTTCTCTTCCCAGATTAATTTCAAATTCCCCATATTCATTAATACCATATTCAATGAAATAACCTAATCCTGCAAATGAACAATATAGCAACGATGATAATATTGGGCTAGACTGCGAATCCAGCTCATTCTCTTTCATTATTCTTGCATACGAATAATAAAAATATTCTTTATAGCTCTCCTCTGTCGCTTCAACACTTTTCAAATATTCATACCAATGATTTAATACTATCTGACGTTCATCTTCCGCCAACTCCTCATATTTCTTAACAATATAGAAAATCACACTTTCTGAAAGATTATTTTGGATCCTATATTCTATCATATTCTTCATGAACATTATCAAATCTATTATTGGGCATTGAACTTCAATTAAAAAGCTAATGATATCAATCGTTCCTACCATCGCTTCATCCACAATACAAAACTGCAGTACCATTGGTTCAAATGCGATAATTTTTCTCTTTGTTTCATTTGATAATATAAATGCATCATAATCAGAAATTCCGTATAGATCTTTTAGTACAACATTTTCTACTTCCTTCATGTTTAATTCATTTTTATTTTCTATACATGTAAGTTTTTGCACATATTCATTTATTAACACTGCCTCTTTCATCCAATACTGCTTATCATCTTCAGTAAGTTCATCCATTATCAATGAATCATTACATACTGCTAGTGAAGCAACATGCTCTCGCTCATTAGCATTAATAATATGTTCTGTGTCTTTTTTAACACATTGACTCATAGATGCTGGAATCACCACATTATTTTCAGATAGAAAATCTGCAGATATTCCTATCTTTCTCAGCATAATTAATGCAGACAAAGACATGATGTAGCCACACTCATGAGATGCTCTCATATTATTAAATAAGTTTCGTACAATTACCTCTTTCTCTTCTATCATCTTACATACAAATTGCAAATATGGAAATCTAGTATTTGTATGCAGAATATATAAAGTTGGTACACCATGTATTAATTTTGCATAATCATCTAGCCAATTATTAACTGTATCTACATTACCCTGTGTACTCTTTATTAGCGTTATGAGTTCATCTAGGTTATCTATTTGACCATCTTTCATTACAAATTGAAATTTTTGAATGCCTCCCTCTTCCTCCAATTTTCGCATGCACAATGCCACCAAAAAATAGTCTAACGGCATTATTTTAGTTATTGTATACTCTATTTCATTTATAACAACTATATCATTCTTTTGCTTTCTGAACATTCCTATACTAATTGCATGAGCTTTTCCTATATGTATCGCATTTTCCCAAAAATGAGGTTCCGTTGGTAAAACATCTGTATTATGAATACAATAAATAATTTCTTTTCCTAACTTCTTATTCACAATGATGATTGTTGTTTCTACATCACTTCTGTTTACATTTTGTGTTTCTGAGTTTGTTGCCTTTAATGTTAAATCCATGTATTTATAATATAATTTAATATTACTTGGTTCACATCTAATAAGGGCGCGAAGGCTGTGAAAACGACTTGCCTCTAAATTACCCGTTCTTTCATAATCTAATGCAAGTCCAAATATAACTTCCTCGTCTTCGCTTTTCATCATAGCATATTCTAATATATGCTTCGGTATTTCACGACTATGACTGATCGATATATGTATTATATTTCTCATAATGTAATTACTCTCTTTAAAGGCTTCAAAAATTTCTATCAACACCTCTAGTGCCTCTATTTCTTTTCCTTGTCCTAACAAGAACCGTGACTTGCATTTCAATCTAGCGGGCGTGATTGCACTAATGCATTCCATGCCATTTATTGTATCTATTCCCGCATCATTCATATTGTGTTCTATTAATAATTCCAATAAGAAATCCCTTGTATTATCATCCCATACTTTTAATATAAGCTGTTGTTGTTTTATTATTATATTTTCTATAATTGAGACATCTGATAATATCCTATATTCTTCTAACATATACTCCAAATAATTTTCATACATATTATACTGTTTCAAAATTTTTAGCGCCTGCTCCTTACCTATCTCTATTCTTACACATTGTACATATAACCAAAAGATTAGAAAACTTGATTTGAATATAAACTTATAATCATCTAAAATATCTATTATTTTAGATACCTCCTTGTTCCACTGTAACAGATAATGATATAAAGCTAGATATCTATTATTCTTCAAACAAAACTCAAAAATATCTTCTTTATCTGCTTTTTCGTGTTTAATTGAAGATAATAATATTAATTCTTTAATATCAACATCTTCCTTTAAATCTTGTGTAATAGAACTGATAATTGTTTTATCATCAGCTTCTATCATAAGTGCGCAGTTTACTTTTGTGAAATAATATTTTTTTCTGAATTTATAATTCAACTTCGAACAAAATATCTCATAATTATCCATATCATCTAAAAGCGCTTTTCCATCTGTTACATATTTATCTTGATTACTTAAAAGACCAATTTCTTGTCCTGCTTTATTCCACAATAAAATTTTCTCAATGATACTGGTATCTTGGTGTACAACTTCTTTTATTTCCTCGTAAGTACCAAGAGCATTGATTTTATATACATACATAAAGAAAATATGTCTAATTAGCCACTCTTCCTGATTATAAAACGACTGTACTAAATTCTTTCTGATTTCAACTCCATATTTACATTCACTTTCCATTTGAATTATTCTCTCATAATCCCTCGCAATTAAATCTTTCAAAATGTTTTTCAGCTGAGATTCTTCTGTAATGGCTTCTAAGTAAATAAATAATTCTATATCGTCGGCATTTAGAAATATAATCTTTCTGATTATATCCTTTTTAATACTATCATTCTCTATAGTTTCTAGCGCAACTACCTCTTTTAATATATCTACATCATCTCTGACTATTAAATTGAGACTTAAATTCATTGCTATTTGCAAATCATTATCTCGACATTCTATCAATGGTAAAAAATTCGTAATCTCCGTTATATATCCATTCCATAGCAATTTGCTAATCGAATAATAAATCTGATCCTGTTGGCTCACCGATAATTTTTGTTTTCCCTTTAAAAGTTCTTTCACTTCGTCCAATTTATCATTTAATTCCGTAGAATTAGTATTAGATTTCTCTATTTCTTTTTTTAATTCCTTACTACTTTCATGAAATGTTTTATTCACACTAGATACAATATATTTTTCACCTTTACTTAAATATCCCTCAAAAAATTTCTTATATTTACAAAGTATTGTTGTAAAAAATTCCATAAGCATTGATTCGTCTAAAGGTGATAATATTGAACTTTCTAATAGTTCAATTCCTCTATATTTACATATTAAATTTCGAATAAATTCTTTCTCTGTAGTTGTTGATTCTATATCACTGACATATGCTAACAAAGCTTCTAGTAGATGATGATGCTCTAGAAACCCAACAAAAGAACCACTTGTAATAATTGTTCCGTCGTGCTTTTCGCTAAATTCCTCTATCCATATTGTGATTTCATGTTCAAACATTTTTACTCTACGTTCATCTAATTTTTCATTCTTTTTTTCAACAATGTCCGTAGAAATCACATTAATAATCAATGATGTTATTCCCCCTACTATGGCTCCTTGCATAATATTCCTCCTTGCTACTATCTTTTATACTCAGCATTTATATTTCAAATTTCTTTCTTATATCTATTTTACTAGTATTCTATTAGTAATACAAGGTCAGTTTATGATTCTACTACCTCTTACATTGCCTTAATTATGGTGTACCTGCTCTTACAAATGCTAGAAATAGTTTCATGATTAAACCACATACCAATAATAAGATTTTTACAATCTCTAATGCCAACATCAATAAGTATCCCACTCCTACCAGAAATCCTTTACCTAATTTCACTCCCATTGCTATGATATTACTCATACCTACCTCC
>JAWXVD010000036.1:0-26962 GCA_044425705.1 Eubacteriales bacterium
GAAATTAGATGTTGTTTCTTATGTGATGATGGCTGATGATACTGATGAAATTATGACAGAGAATAAAGATTTTGTGAAACAATATGTAAATGGGTTTAAAATTGGAGGATATAAAGTAGTGCTTGATGGTTCACCACAAGGGAAATCAGCATGGCTTACAAAACCATATGAAAACAGCGATGGATATTGTGCGTATTCTTGGTTAAAAGACGAAGTGGTAGAATCCATGATGAAAAAAGCAGTGGCTGACAATATGCAAGTATTAGTACATTGTAATGGAGATGCCTCAGGGGATCAGTTTTTATCAGCCTTAACGAAGGCTATCGATGAAAGTGATAATCCAAATAAAAGGGAACTTCGTCCAGTGATGATACATTGCCAAACAGCAAGAGAAGACCAACTAGATATTATGAAAGAATATCAATTGATTCCATCTATTTTTGTTGGTCATGTATATTATTGGGGAGATGTCCATTTAAAAAATCTTGGAAAAGAAAGAGCAAGTAATATTAGTCCAGTGGCATCAGCCTATAATAGAGGGCTAGTTGTAAACTTCCATCAAGATACACCAGTTACAAAACCGAAAATGCTGCATACTGTTTGGGCAGCAGTGAATCGTGTCACTAGAGGTGGCATTGTGTTGGGTGCACATCAAACTTGTAGTGTGTATGAAGCCTTAAAAGCAGTAACCATCAATGCAGCGTATGCTTACTTTGAAGAAGATAGTAAGGGAAGCATTGTAGTTGGAAAGCGAGCTGATTTGGTGATTTTAGATAAAAATCCTATGGAAGTACCTAAGATGGAAATCAAGGATATCACTGTCCTAGAAACCATTAAGGATGGTGTTAGTGTTTATAAAAATAACTAGCCTTTAAATATATATGATTTATCATATATTAGAGATAAAAGGGATTGTCGCATTTTGGACAATCCCTTTTATTAAGGAAAATTATATATTTTATTCGTAAATGATTTGTGATAATTGTTCAGTTAGTGTGTCTTCAGGTGAATTATTTACAAATGTAGTTGCATCGTCTAAAATCACAGTAGCTTCATTATTAGCAACGATGGCTGCATCGGTAGAAGTATTGTTTTCAAAGATTGAATTAATAATTTTAGCAAAAGACGCTTCATAAACATACATTGCACCACCATTAGTTCCAGCAGTATTATCAACTAAGGAACAATTTTCTAAATAAACTGATGAATAAATATCAGTTGTTACAGACCAAGTATCATCAATTAAGTAGAAGTCCATTTCATTATTGATTTCTTGTGATGCTCTATCTAATACGTAAATTGCACCACCAGCTGTTCCGGATTCATTACCTTCAAAGTTACAATCATAGAAGAGAGACATAGAACCGTAGTCAGTAAAGATTGCGCCACCTTTGTAAATTGCATAATTATCTAAGAACTCACAGTCAGTATAAATAGAGTTACATCCAGCAACATCGGCTGAGGCTGCCCCGTATTTAGCAGTATTATTTATGAATGTACAGCTAGTATACTCTGGATTTCCACCATGGAAGGTGTAGGTTGCACCACCAGTTTCAGCATAGTTGTCTGAAAAAATACAGTTGTTAACAATCACATCAAATCCGATTGTATAATCAATCATAGGAATATCACGGAAACCTGCGAGGAAATTCAGCATACCACCACCATATTTATTATAAGGTAGTCCATCTTCTCCATCGGCATAGCCACCTGTAATTGTAAAGCCATCAATAGTTGCATTATCGGCGCCGATTACAACGTGATAACTATTATCGGTTACATCAGAAGTATCACCAATTTCACCACTTAAGATAGTTATATTCGCATCATAATTTCTTTGAGAAAGAGCAGTTTCATCACCAGCAAATCCACCGTAGACAGAAACACCTTCACGAAGAATGAAAGAATCATTTCTATCTTCACCAGTGTAATAAGTACCTTCGGCTACCCAAACCTCTACATAAGATTCAGTGAGCAAATAGGAAGCATTGGCATAATCAATGGCATCTTGTACATCTGTAAATGCATCTTCCCATGAGCTACCATCATTATTACCTGTAGCATCAATGTCAACATAAACAACACTTTCGATATAAGTAGCATCTTCTGATGCAACTGGATTGGTTAAATCTATTTCTTCTATTGTTTCAAATACAGCCAATGATTGCAGATATGTTTTAATTGTTTCATAATCTTCATCAGTTCTTTGGTCGATTAAGCTTGCATCAAATCCAATTTGACCACCTTCATCACTTGCAGTCAATGCTGGAGATGTTTCAGAAAGGCTAAAGTCCATATTATCAGGATCTACGAATTCAGGATCCACATCTAGAACACCTTCACCATCATAACCATATTCTACGATGGAGTAGCTAATGTTCGGATTACATTGAGCCCAATCATAAACACTGACTTCACCTTGGTCGCAATAATTTCCGTAAATAATAGAATTAATGACAACAGGATCATTGTAAGCGCCACTGCCTTGATAGAGTGCTGCGCCTTCTTCAGTAGCAGTATTGTTATAGAAAGTACAATGAGAGTAAATAGTATTAGAATTGCCATCATTAGCCATAGCAGCACCTGACTCAGCAGTGTTATTAATAAAGAGACAATTTTCTAGTAAAGGACTTGCCATAATATCATTGTAGATGGCTCCACCTTTTCCAGCTTCACAGTCATTGGAATCAAAGATACAATCGATAAAGTATGCTTTTGTATCCATATCCATGGAAATAGCACCACCACGTCCATATCCGTTGTTATTGCTGAATACTGTATTGATAAAAGTAGGTAGTTCGCCAGATTCAGGTAAACCTAAAATATAGACAGCAGCTCCTTTACCACCGTTGTTATCTGTAATAATACAGTTTTTAATTGTAGGAGCAACATTCCAGATGATAATACCATTACCGTGCATAGAAGTAGTTGCATCCCCAGCAGTAACGATATCAGTAGTTAAATGTCCAACAGCTTGCCCATATTCACCAGTACCTTCTTCAGGCATTTCTTCACCGTTCATACCGCCACCAGTGATACCACTATTGGTACTTTCAGAAGGAATTTCTTCATTGTCCATATCACTATCTGTGATGTTTTCAGACATTTCATCGCCCTCCATACCTTCAGGAGGCATTTCTCCACCGGCCATATCTTCATCACTACCAACGCCAGTATTACCTTGCCCAGCAGTTATGGTAAATCCATCAATTAAGTTATTGGCAGCAATTACAACTTTTGTGGAGTTATCACTAGAATCTCCGGTGACGCCAATATCACCAGACAATACAGTTACATAAGTTTCCCAGTCACGTTCATCTAGACTAGTTTCAGTACCATTAAAACCACCATAAACACTGACATCATCTTTCATAGTAAAACTGATACTTTGGTCACCGTCATCAGTAGGGTAGTAAGTTCCCTCGGCAACCCAAATTGCACAACCAGCAGTAGCTTCTTCAAGTGCATCTGTTAATGTGAGATAAGCATTCTCCCAACTGGTGCCGTCATTATTACCTGTTGCATCAGCATCAGTATAAATAATCTGAGTTGGAGTACTAGTTTCCTCAGTAGAAGATTCCTCTTCAATAGAAATTTCTTCAGTGTCTGTTGTACTACTGCATCCCATACAAGAAACAATGCATAGTGTAACTGCCATAATCATGGCTAATCTTTTTTTAATATTCATGTTAGTTCCTCCTTTAAATATATATGCCTTTTGTTTTTTTATTGGCTGTAAGGAGAATATACAAAAGAAAGATGAAAGAAAGATTAAAAAAATACAATATTTTTTTGATTTTATTATTTTTATAAAATATTTAGAGAATGATAGTAAAAAAACAATTTATAAAATAATCGTTAGCACGATTTCTGTGTTATTGTTGACTTTTACATGGATTTTTCCATGATGATTTTCAACAATATTTTTGGCAATGGATAGTCCTAAACCATATCCACCAGTTTCTCTTGATCTAGAGTGATCAAGACGATAAAAACGGTCAAAAATGTGAGGAGTATCCTCATCATTGATAGAATCACATTGATTTTTTATTGCATAAATTTTCTTTTTGCCTTGTTCATAAAAAGAAATATTGATTTGAGAATCATTTTTAGAATACTTGATGGCATTGTCAAGAAGGATATTTAATAGGATACGGATATCTTCTTTACAACCATAAAAGGAAGAATTTTCTTGCACATCAAGTGATAATTTCTTATTCATTTCAAAAATTAGTATTTCAAATTGTAGTGCAGTGTCTTCAATTAATTTACTGAGATTAAAATGCGTTTTATTTTTTTCATGTGTAGTTTCTGTTTTTGCAAGTGTTAGTAAATTAGAGACAAGATTATTCATTCGTTTGGTTTGTGTGGTGATTTCTCTTGCATATTTCAGTCCAGTGATTTCACCCTTATTTTTTCCAAGTTCCTGTTCTAACATCTGTATATTTGCAGAGATAATTGTGAGAGGTGTTTTTAGTTCATGACCAGAGTCTGCAATAAATGTTTTTTGTTTACGAAATGATTCTTCTACTGGTTTAATTGCTAATTTAGAAAGATATATAGTTAACAAAAGTAAGAGAAAAAAGCTTACAAAAGAGACTATATATATAAAATGCAATAGATTTTCTAACATGCCATTTTGGATACGTTGATCTGCAAACACACCTAGTTTTCCATAATCTGTTTCAACAATTTTATAGCAAAATCCTTGTATCTTATCATTGCCAGTATTGGCATCAAGTGCCATAGAAGCATAGTAATTAGCAGTGGCTTCATCAAGAGAGGAATATTCATAGTGGGATTCTATAACTTGATTGTTTTTGTCTAGTTTAATGGAAAACCACTTGATGGGAGTAGAGGAGGTTCCATAGGAATTTTCTGCAAGAGGATCTGTTCCATCATTAAATTCTAAAGGTAAACTTGTCATAACACCATCTTGTGAAATTAAGGTATCTAGAAATTCATTAATTTCATTGTTTGAATTGGTTTGCAAATAAAAGTATGCACCAAAAATAATGGAAAGCATAAGGGAAAAGAGAACACATATATTAATAATAATAAACTTAAGCTGTAGACGTTTAATCATTTCCGTGCTCCATTCTATAACCTAAAGATCGCACTGACTTTATTTTTTCTTTAGAGCCAATGGATTTTAGTTTTTTGCGTAAGACAGAGATATAAACATCTACAATATTTGATTCTCCATCAAAATCATAGCCCCATATTTTTTCAATCATATTTTCTCTAGTACTGATTGCAGTTTGGTTTATAACAAGCATTTCTAGAATTTGAAACTCTTTGGAGCTAAGAGAAAAGGTTTCTATATTTGAAGTAATAGTTAAATTATCTTTGCTTAAAATGAAATCACCAAAGGATAAATCATCTATAAAAGATTGATTTTTTCTGCGTAGAGCACTGTTAATTCTAGCTAAAAATTCTTTTGTATCAAATGGTTTGGTAATATAATCGTCGGCACCGTAGTCTAAGCCCTGTACTTTATCATCTACTTCAGATTTTGCAGTTAACATGATAATAGGGGTAGTAATCTGTTCCTTACGCAATTTACGTAGTACAGTAAATCCATCCATTTTTGGCAACATAATATCAAGAAGTATCAAATCATAGTGAGTATCTTTTCCGTATAGATATCCATCTTCCCCATTATAGACAGTGTCTATCAAATAATTTTTTTGCTGTAATATTTCTTTCATAATATTAGATAATGCTAATTCATCTTCAATTAATAGTATTTTCATTAAGATTTCTCCTCATGAGATTAAGATTTATTTGTATATAATTGACTTTTCAAATACATGTTACTATAAAAAAATTGACTTTTCAATGATATTTTATGTTAAAAAAATTGACTTTTCATAAATGATTTTATGTAAAAATAGCTAGCCTTTACATGAAATTTGGTTTACAATAATAAGAAAAGTATAATCATATGGGAGGATCACTATGGAGTTTTTAGAATGTGTCAAAACGAGAAGAAGTGTAAGAAGATTTACAGGGGAAGCAGTATCCGAAGAAACGATTCGTGACATTGTAGAGGTAGCTGCATACTCACCATCATGGAAGCATACACAAATTACGAGATATACGTTACTTACTGACCGTGACATGATTGACAAAATGGCAGAAGAAATGGTATTAGGATTTGAGTTTAATACAAAAACTATGAAAAGTGCACCAGCATTAATGGTAATTAGTTACGTAACAAAACGCTCAGGTTATGAAAGAGACGGATCTTTTTCAACTCCAAAAGGAGATGGATTTGAAATGTATGATGCAGGGATTGCAAGCCAAACATTTTGTCTTGCTGCCCATGAAAAAGGATTGGGAACTGTAATACTCGGATATTTTGATGAAGAACAGATCGCACCATTAATGGAATTACCAGAAAATCAAAAAATAGCAGCAGTGATTGCGATAGGTTATCCAAAATTCCAACCAGAAGCACCAGCACATAAATCAGTAGATGAATTGTTAACAATTAAATAAGCATAAGATAATATATTAAATACAGCAAATTAAAAAAGTATCTATAGACTATTATAAGCCTATAGATACTTTTTGATTAGCTGAAATTTATTTAAAAATTAAATATGTATATCATACTAATGATTATAATTGTTAATACGACTAATCACTTAAAGGATTTATGCAAAGAATGTAATAATTCCATTTACAAATACAACGATGATGATAACAGGAAGTATGTATTTGCAATATGGTTTCATCCAATGAGGCATTTTTGCGCCTACGCCAGTATTGGTTTCTTCCATATACTTATCCCATCCCCATCCATATTTACTGACGCAGAAAAGTGTATAAATCAAAGAACCAAGTGGTAATAATAAATTACTTACAATAAAATCTTCTAAATCTAAAACACCAGTGCCAGCACCTAAAGGTTCAAAGCTAGACCATAGGTTAAAGCCAAGGATACATGGTAGGGAAGCGATAATTAAAATTACAATATTGATAATAGCAGCTTTTTTTCTATCCCATCCCCATAAATCCATACAACATGACATGATATTTTCAAATACAGCGAATACAGTTGATAAGGCAGCAAATGACATAAAGAGAAAGAATAAACAACCCCATATAAAACCACCGCTCATAGCGTTAAAAACGTTAGGTAAGGTGATAAATAGTAAACTTGGACCGCTATCAGGGCTAACTCCATAAGCAAAGCATGCTGGGAAGATGATTAAACCTGAAAAAATAGCTACGAAAGTATCAAGGATAGTAACGTTGATGGATTCTCCAAGTAAAGAGCGGTCTTTTGATAAATAACTACCAAAGATAGCCATCGATCCGATACCTAAACTTAAGGTAAAGAATGCTTGATTCATTGCAGAAACTAATACAGTGCTAACACCAACCTCTTGCATTTTAGCAAAATTTGGAATTAAATAAAAAGCAAGACCTGCTTGTCCATCAGGTAAAAGGATACTATTTATGGCTAAAACAACGATTAAAACAAGTAATAGAATCATCATGGTCTTTGTGATTTTCTCTACACCTTTTTGAAGACCCAGTGAACAAACACCAAAACCTAAGATAACAATAAATACCATAAATCCTATCATCAATAAAGGTTGTCCTAACATTTCACCAAAAATGTTAGCTACTTGTTCAGAATCTGCACCAACAAATTCACCAGAAATCATTTTTACAAAATAAATTAACATCCATGCAGCAACAGTGGTGTAAAACATCATTAGAATATAATTTCCAATCATAGCAACATATCCATGGAAATGCCATTTATGATTTGGTTTCTGTAATGTTTTAAAAGAACGTGAATTGCTTTTTTTGCTAGCACGTCCTACAGCAAATTCCATTGTTAAAACAGGTAAACCTAAAATGATTAAAAAGAAAATGTAACAGAGTACAAAAGCTCCTCCACCATTATTTCCAGCTACATAAGGGAAACGCCACACGTTTCCGATTCCGATTGCACAACCAGCAGATAATAAAATAAACCCTAGTCGTGACTTGAAAGTTTCTCTTTCCATACAATTTTCTTGACATATCCCCCAGAATACATCAATAATCTCCTTTCGATTTTACTTTAAAGTTGTAAAGCACTACAAATTATATCATAAAATGTCAGATATGGCTATGAAAAATAAGAAGGAAATTCAAAATTAAAATTGAATGCAGATTCATTGCAAATGTATTGAATTAGCATTGGGTTTATGTCATAATATAAGAAAATAAAGGAGGTAATTTAATATGGCCAGTACAATTCAAGTACGTGTAGACGATGATTTGAAAAACAAAGCAGAACAGCTTTTTAGAGATCTTGGTATTGATACTACATCAGCAATTAGAATGTTTTTAACGCAAGCAGTAGCGAATAATGGAATTCCTTTTGAAATAAAAAAAGTAGAGCGAAATCCATTTGTTGCAATGTCAGAAGAAGATTTGTTAATAAAATTGGAAGGTTCTAGAAATTCTGCTACAGAAGGAAATTATAAATCAGCAAATGCAGTGGTATCAACGATGAGGAAAACATATGGACTATAATGTGGTTTTGACAGTTGATGCAGAAGAGGATTTAAATCAGTTTATTAGGTATTTGTTAATAGAAAAGAAAAATGAACAAGCAGCTAAAAGTGTGATTGATGATTTTGAAGTAACAATACAGCATTTAGTAAATGTTGCAGGCAGTTTTAAGTTGTGTGATAATCCGCGACTGAAAAAACTTGGGTATCGGCGTATAAACTTTATGAAGCATCGATATTTTATGTTATATAGAATTGAGAATAATATAGTATTTGTTGATAATATTTTTCATGAATTGCAAGATTATGAAAACAAAATGATGTAAAACAATGAGAAATGGTTATTTTATGGTCTAAACATAATTGAGTCCAGTGATTTCGCTTGCTGCAAGGGTGAAATCATAGACGCTGAGGGTGAAAATTTATTTTCATCCTTTTCGTTAGTATAAGAATATTGAATAGCTTGCATCGATATAATAGTAAAAAAGCCTTGGAGTTAGTGTGAAAAATAAGATTTTTCACACGGCAATTTGTACCTTACGGTCCAAAGTTGCCAGACTGAGAGAAAGGGTTGGTTATTAAAATGCGAGAATATTTGCAGAAGTATGGGAAACAGATTATTGTGGTGTGCGTAGGTGCGATTGTTTTGTATGGATTGGGATGGAATGTAGGAAGAGTAGTAGGGGTAATGAGTAATCAAGTGATGATGGAGGAGGCAAAAAATTGGGGATTAGGATTTTTTGAAGATGGTGTAGCACCTACGGGAACTTTATCAGCAGAAGAATTAAAAGAGATGAATGCATACTTTATAGGAGATGATACAGAAAAAGTGATTTATTTAACCTTTGATGTAGGATTTGAAAATGGTAACACAGAGATTATTTTAGATGCCTTGAAAAACCATAATTTAGCTGCTACTTTTTTTATCGTGGGATATTATCTAGAAACTAATCCAGATATTGTTTTGCGGATGATAGAAGAGGGGCATCAAGTGGCAAATCACACCTATGACCATCCAGATATGACAGTAAAAACAGAAACAGAATTTAAGGAAGAAATAAAAGAACTAGAAACTGCATTCCAAGAAGTGACGGGAGAAGAAATCGCTTCTTTCTACCGCCCACCACAGGGGAGATTTAACGAAGATAATTTGAAATGGGCGGAGGAATTAGGCTATGAAACGATATTTTGGAGCCTTGCTTACGTAGACTGGTATGAAAATGACCAGCCAACGAAAGAAGAAGCATTTGATAAATTGCTTAACAGAATTCATCCAGGGGCAATTGTGTTATTACATAGTACATCGGCTACAAATGCTCAGATTATGGATGAATTATTAACAGAATGGGAGAATATGGGATATACTTTTGGAAGCTTAACTGATTTATAAATCTTGAGAATTAATTGAAAATTTTCTGATAGATTTCATTACCAGCAGGGGTGGCAGCAATGCCACCTTTTCCCGTTTCACGTAAAGGAGGTGGTAACATTTTTCCAACTTTGTACATGGCATCAACTATTTGATCAAAGGGGATGTGAGCAGCTTGACCAGCCAAAGCCATATCGGCCGAAAGGAGAGCGTTGATGGCGCCTGAAGCATTTCTCTGGGCACATGGGATTTGCACCAATCCAGCAACAGGGTCGCAAACTAAGCCCATAATATTAATCATGGCAAATCCAGCAGCATGGAAGCATAACTCATCAGAACCACCCATCATATAGGTTGCAGCTGCGGCAGCCATACTAGCAGCAACGCCACATTCTGCTTGACACCCACCATCAGCACCAGCAACAGTAGCATTTTTTGTGTAAATAGCACCGACAGCACTGGCGGTAATTAAGGCTTCGATGGTAGTTTCACGACAAATGTTTTTTGATTCAGAAAGACCTACTAATACAGCAGGTAAAATACCACAACTACCAGCAGTAGGACAGGCACATATTTTTCCCATAGAAGCATTTAATTCACTACAAGAATAGGCTAGTGCCATAATGTAATTCATAGAAGAACCACAAATTGTGTCTGTTTTAGAATAGTCATATTGGCAACTGGCAACACCGTCAATTAGCCCACCTTTTGTAGATTTCTTTTCTGTTAATGCTTTTTTGGAAGAAGTTTCCATAATTTGATATCGTGATTCAAAGTGAGATAATAAAGTATCTTTATCCATAGCAGTGAGAATAGATTCACTTTCTAAGGCGATTTCCCATGTACGTTTATGGTTTTCCGCGCATAATGTTAATAGTTCACTTGCATTTTTATACATAATTTCCTTCCTATTTTGCAGTTATTCCAAGGAATCTAGATGTTACAGGTCACATGTGAACTGTAACATCTAGATTGACAACCACAACAGAGATTACCTGTTCAATATTTGAAACCTCATCTTTTACAGACAGGGGTATGGCATCATCACATTCGATGGTACAAAAAGCAGTATCGCCACGCTGAGAACGATTCACTCGCATCATAGCAATATTTATTTTGTGAGCAGCTAAAATAGTACTTATTTTACTGATGACACCCTTTACATCTTGTTGTTGAATGATTAAGGTTGGGCAAGAAGCTGTAAATTCACAAGGATTACCAAAAATATTTGTAATTAAAATACGTCCGCCTCCAAGGGAAGCACCTTCAATGGTTCGGGTATTTCCATCAAGCAAATAAAAGGTGATTCGAACCACATTTTCATAATTGCTTTCAAGTTCAGCAGGATAGAAATCATAGGCAATTTGCTTTTGATGGGCAATTTTAAAACTGTATTCTATCTGCTCATCGTCTGGGTTCATGCCCAAGGCACCGGCAACTAATGCATAATCTGTAAAATGTCCTTTATAAGTACTAGCAAATGAACCGCCTAGTCCAAAGCTAACCCTATGAAAAGGTTGTCCTACAATCAGTCTGGCTACTTTTGCTAATCTTGTGGCACCAGCAGTATGTGAACTGGAAGGTCCAATCATAACGGGGCCAATAACATCTAATAAACTAATATTCATAAGAATTTATAATACCTTTCTTCGTACATGCTACTTCCTGTAGCAGCTTTCGATTATGCCACACCTAAGGTCCAAATGCTTTTAATCTGAGGGCTAATTTGCTCAAAAGTCCATGTCACTTGGCTACGTGCATAACAAAATGGATCATTTACTATAAAACCTGTTTCATCATAATCATAGATGACGATAAAGTGACCAGCAGCTGTAAAATCACCAGCACCTACGGAACAAATCAAATAATCACCCTGATCTAATCGTTCTTTCATTAATTCCTCGTTATTGTGCAAACAATAAGAAGTTAAACCAAAATTTGTGGCACCTTCCAACATTAAATTCCACATGGTTCCTGTACCAAACATATAATAATCATTTTCCATAGCGAAATTAGCAATTGTAAGGGGAGAAATGGAATCATCACCAGTTAATCCTTGCACAACCATGGATAAGGCTGTTGGTCCACAACCACTAGCAAAAAGGTAGTTATCACCATAAGCAGCATATCCCCAACGTTCATCCCATTGCAAAAATAAAGGACAAGCAGATGAAATTTCTTCATCAGTTAATATAACAGAAGAGGGATCATCATTAAAAGTAGGTATGATAGTATTATAATTGCTAACAAAATTTAACATTTCAGGATTGTTTGATAATGTAATTAACAATTCTTCGGGATAATCTTCTTGCTGTAATAAAATATCAGTAAAACGGTCATCTATTATGGCGTATTTTTCAAGTACAGCTAATGCTTCTTCGATTGTATAATCTAGAGGTGCAGGTACATCAATTTCTGGATATAAAGGAAGTTCTTCAACAATTTCCTCGACCACTTCTTCTTCAACCAATGAGAAATCATCGATGATTTCAATTACAGCATCTAATGTTTCTTCAGTTGTATCTTCTATGATAGTGGAACTAGCAGTAGCATAGAATTCCGGAAAGGTATCATGTACTAAGGATAAGATATCATCTTCCAGACCAGTGTGAACCACATAAATACCCAAGCCTACTACTATAATAGAAAGGGTGAGAAATAATAATAATATACTAGACAGAATAGAGTGTTTCCCTTCTTCGGAATGAATAGGAGTATCCGTTTCAAAGAAATCATTCTCTTCGTTATCTTCATTTGCAAATATATCTTGTGATAGTTGTGTTGTATTATTTATGCTATCAATTGAATCAAAAGTATCGATTGAATTAATAGAATCATTTGATGTAGGCATAATTAGAGTCCTTTATAATAACAATGGTAGATTGATAGTGGCAATAGGTTGAAAAACAATGAATACTTTCTAAATTATATAATAAAATATTAACAATTAAAACAATTTAATTCATAAGATTTTATTAAATTATTGTGTCGATATAGGGAGCCTGTAATCTGTAACTTATGAAGTAATAATAAAACAAATTGTTGACAGAAATATGATGTGGTAATAACATGATATTAAAGTAAAAATTATAGTAACGGTTGGCAATGCCAAATTACCGTTTGGGGTAAGGTAGATGAATATGTATCGTTACTTGTAAATGAAAGATATTGTTTTTAAGATAGGAAAACAGCATAGTGTTAGAAAGAGAGGGTATCACATATGAACATAACGAAATTCACTCAAAAATCAGTACTGGCAGTGCGTGAATGCGAAAAATTAGCATATGATTATGGAAATCAAGAAATTGAGCAAGAACATTTATTATATAGTTTGATGACCATAGAAGATAGTTTGATTTCAAAATTAATAGAAAAAATGGAAATACAAAAATCTTATTTTCTAAATAGATGTGAAGAAGGATTACGTAAAAGAACCAAGGTTCAAGGTGGAAAAGTTTATGTTGGACAAGATTTAAATAAAGTATTGATCGGTGCAGAAGATGAAGCAAAACAAATGGGGGATGATTACGTTTCCGTAGAGCATATCTTTTTAGCCATGATAAAAGCACCTAATAAAGAAATTAAAGAAATTTTTCGTGAATTTGGTATTACAAGAGAACGATTTTTGCAAGTCCTTTCTACAGTAAGAGGAAATCAGAAAGTGACTACCGATAATCCAGAAAATACTTATGATACACTAGAGAAATATGGACAAGACCTTGTTGCAAAAGCAAAAAAAGAATCTTTAGATCCAGTCATCGGAAGAGATCAAGAAATTAGAAATATTATTCGTATTTTATCTAGAAAATCAAAAAATAATCCTGTTATTATTGGAGAACCTGGGGTTGGAAAAACAGCAGTAGTAGAAGGATTGGCACAGCGTATCGTTGCAGGAGATGTGCCACAGGGTTTGAAAGATAAAAAAATATTTTCTCTAGATATGGGTGCATTGGTGGCAGGAGCAAAATATCGCGGTGAATTTGAAGAGCGGTTAAAGGCAGTGCTAGAAGAAGTAAAGAATAGTGATGGAGAAATCATTCTATTTATAGATGAATTACATTTAATTGTTGGAGCAGGAAAAACAGATGGAGCCATGGATGCAAGCAATATGTTAAAGCCTATGTTAGCTAGAGGTGAACTACATTGTATTGGAGCCACTACGCTAGATGAATATCGTCAATATATTGAAAAAGATGCTGCTTTGGCTAGAAGGTTTCAACCAGTATTAGTAGATGAGCCTACTGTAGAAGAAACCATTTCTATTTTGCGAGGATTAAAAGAGAGATACGAAGTGTATCATGGTGTGAAAATTATGGATCAGGCATTAGTCAGTGCGGCAACACTTTCACATCGTTATATTACGGATCGATTTCTACCAGATAAAGCAATTGACTTGGTGGATGAAGCATGTGCCTTGATTAAAACTGAATTAGATTCTATGCCAGCGCAAATTGATGAAGTGCAAAGACGTAAAATACAATTAGAAATAGAAGAAGCAGCATTAAAAAAGGAAGATGATCGTTTAAGTAGAGAGCGTTTATTGCTTTTGCAGAAAGAATTAGCTGAGGTGCGAGAAGAATATAATAATAGGAAAGCACAATGGGATAATGAAAAAGCATTGGTTGATAAACTGTCTAAAATAAGAGAAGAAATAGATCATATTCATAGTGAAATTCAGATTGCACAAAGAGAAGGTGATTATGATAAGGCAGCAGAACTAAGCTATGGCAAATTACCAGCAATGAAACAACAATTAGCAATCGAAGAAGAAAAAGTACGGGAAGAAGATTTATTATTTGTCCATGAAAGTGTATCAGATGATGAGATTTCTAGAATTGTTTCTAGATGGACAGGCATTCCAATTGCGAAATTAACAGAGGGAGAGCGTATCAAGATTTTACATCTTGATGAGGAATTACACAAACATGTGATTGGTCAAGATGAAGGGGTAACAAAAGTAACAGAAGCCATTATTCGCTCTAAGGCAGGGATTAAAGATCCTGAAAAACCAATTGGTTCTTTCCTTTTCTTAGGACCTACAGGTGTAGGTAAAACAGAATTGGCAAAGGCCTTGGCAGAGGCTTTATTTGACGATGCAAGCAACATGGTTCGCATTGATATGAGTGAATATATGGAGAAACACTCTGTATCAAGATTAATTGGAGCACCTCCAGGATATGTAGGGTATGAAGAAGGTGGACAGCTTACAGAAGCGGTGAGAAGAAAACCGTATGCAGTTGTATTATTTGATGAAGTAGAGAAAGCACATCCTGATGTATTTAATGTATTGTTACAGGTCTTAGATGATGGACATGTGACTGATTCTCAAGGACGTACTATCGATTTTAAAAATACCATTCTTATTATGACTTCTAACATTGGAGCTAATTATCTACTAGAAGGAATAGATGAAGATGGTATGATAAAAAAAGCTACAGAAGAAATGGTTATGGGAGAACTTCGAAATCATTTCAGACCAGAATTCTTAAATCGTCTAGATGAGACTATTTTATTTAAACCATTAACGAAAGCAGATATTGGAAGCATTATTCATCTATTTATAGATGAAATCAATGAACGTTTACAAGATAGAGAATTATCTGTTGAGTTAACAGATGATGCCAGTGCATTTGTAGTAGAGAATGGATATGATCCATTATATGGAGCCAGACCATTGAAGCGTTTTATCCAAAAGCACGTAGAAACATCGGCGGCTAGATTGATTTTATCAGATGGTGTGGAAGCGGATGATGTTATTTTAATTGCATTGGAAAACGATAATTTAGTAGCAAAGAAAAGAGAGGAATAGTAGGTCAACCAAAATAACTACAAATCAATGATTTGTGTTACTGCCATAAGTAGTAAAGAAATGACTGAAAAGAAAATAAATGATACCAAAAGATCCTGTTATGTTATTAAGCTTTATTAATTTAAAACTAAGAGATTATTATACATCATTAAATCATTTGTGTGATGATTTAGATGTGAATCAAGAAGAATTAGTAGAAAAGTTGAAAACTATTGATTATCATTACAATCAAGAAACAAATCAATTTGTATAATGCTAGAACGTTACTCTTCGCTCCATACAAATTGATTTGTATGGAGCGAACAATTACCAGAACATTTGTCACAAATAAAAAATAGAAAGAGACTGTTACAGGTTACGTGTGAACGGTAACAAGTATCCAGTAGGAGAATATGGAAAGAAATATAGAAATAGAAGCAATTTCAGATGGAAAATTATACCATAACAATGATATGGTAAAGATTGGTTGCAATGATTGTGCAGGATGCTTTGAGTGTTGTCAAGGAATGGGAACTTCTATCACATTGGATCCTTATGATATTTACCAATTAACCACTCATTTGAATTTAAGTTTTGAAGGATTATTAGTAAACCATGTGGAATTAAATGTTGTTGATGGTATGATTTTGCCAAATTTGAAATTGGATGGCAAGGCAGAGAGATGCTCATTTCTAGATGAGAATGGAAGATGTAACATTCATGATTTTCGTCCTGGCATGTGTCGCTTGTTTCCACTAGGAAGAATTTATGAAGAGGGAGATTTTCACTACTTTGTGCAGATACATGAGTGTAAAAAAGAGAATAAAACCAAGGTGAAAATCAAAAAATGGTTGGGAATTCCTGATTTAAATCAATATGAAACGTTTATCAAAGAGTGGCATTACTTCATACTTCAGTTGCAACAAAAGATAAAAAGCATAGGAATAGAAGATTTAGATAAGGCGAAACAATGGAACATGATGATATTACAAGAATTTTTCTTGTTGTCTTATGATAGAAATGTAGAATTTTATGTGACTTTTAAGGAAAGGCTACATAAAGTACAATCTATATTATTTTGATAGATGGTTTTTATCACATATTTTTTTATACTTAGCATATAATAGGAAGAAAAGTATAGGCGGTATAGTAATTTTGACAGTAAGAAATAAAATTAGAGATAAGATATGGAGTTTTAAAGGATTTTCGATATTGTTAGTAGTTTGCTTGTTTGCTTATATTTTTATGGATGTATTAGAAATTCAAGAAATAAGTAGTAAAGATATTGAAATAATAGAAGCAGAAAAAATAGAAACAGAAAAAATAGAAACAGAAAAAAAGAAGGTGGCATTAACATTTGATGATGGTCCAAATAAAGTGTATACAGAAACTTTATTAGAGGGACTAGCAGAACGAAATGTTGTTGCTACTTTTTTTGTAATTGGAAAAAAAGCAGAAGAAAATAGTGAGATTATCGAAAAAATGAATCAGCAAGGACACTTGATTGGCAATCATACATATTCCCATATACAATTAACCGCGGAAAATGAAGATATATATAAAGAAGAGATATTGTATACTAATTCTCTATTGGAAGAGATAATAGGGAAAGAAACTCTGTTCATTCGTCCGCCTTATGGTGTGTGGAATGAAGAATACGAAGAGGACTTAAATATGTTTCCAGTGCTTTGGACAGTTGATCCCTTGGATTGGTGCACATTAAATGCTAATACTGTGTTTACACGAGTGATCAATGAAGTGAAAGAGAATGATATTATTTTACTTCATGATGATTATGAAACATCGGTAACAGCAGCATTAGCAATTGTAGATGAATTACAAAAACAAGGATATGAATTTGTAACAGTAGATGAAATTTTATTTAATTAATGAAGTCTAGTGATTTGTGTGTATAAAATTGTAACTTTCAGCCTGTGGCTGAATAGTTACGGTAAAATCATAGACGCCGAGGATGAAAATTTGTTTTTACCCTTCTATCTTTGGGCACGGACTTGTTCGAAGATAGAAATATAATTCATGGTATTTGCGATAGTGTTCACATCACTTTCTTTTTTATCATTTAAATATAAATTAGCAAAATGAGCAATTTCATACATAAAGCCATTTTCATGCGGTGCAGTAAATGTGTCTAAACATGTGTGATTATCATCATACAGGCTAATGGTGCTACAATTCCAAAAATCGTCAAATTTAATATATCCAGAATCGCCAAAGGTATAGCCATCATCAGGTCGACGAAGGGTAACACCGTAATATCCAGTGGCAATGATATTATTTGGATATCGTAACATGACTGTACCATATTCATCTACACCTGTATCGCCCATCATTTCCATGGCTTTTATTTGGGTTGGCATATTGTTAGCCATGAAATTAGAGAAAGCGATACAATAAACACCTACATCTAAAAGACCACCACCCCATAATTCTTTTTCAAATAGACGTCCACCATTACTTTTATCAACCCAAAATGAAAAGGAAGATTGAATACTCTTCAATTGTCCAATGCGGTTTTGTGCAATCCATTCTTTCGCTTTTACAACAGCAGGTAAATGAAGTGTCCACATACCTTCCATGAATAGTACGTTAGTTTCTTCTAAAATTGCAGCCAGTTTGTCGGCTTCTTCTTGATTTACTACACTTGGCTTTTCGCATAAAATAGCTTTTCCAGCTTTTGCAGCAAGTGTGATTAATTCTAAATGTACACTGTTGATGACTGAAATATAGACAGCATCTACATTTTCATCAGCCAATAAGTCGGCATAATTACCATAGGCTTTTTCAATGCCAAATTCTGAAGCAAAGGTTGTTGCTCGTTCAAGTTTTGTAGAAGCTACGGCTACAACATTTACAGTATCAACAAAAGTACATGCATTTGCAAATTTATGAGCAATTGTTCCTGGTCCCATAATACCAAAATTTACTGTTTTCATAGGTCTCTCCATTTCTTTACCATGTACATACATATCACTAAATAGATAAAGTAGATTACAGTACATGACACTGTTGTTTTTATGTAATATTTTCATTATAACAAAGTGAAAATTCTTTTTCAACGGATTATCCTAAGCTAAATCAGGGAAAAAAATTAGATGTTGGAAAAGTTGTGAAATTATACTGTTTCTTTTGGGAAAAGTTGTTTATAATGAAAAAAATGTATTTTGAGAGTCTACAATTGAATTTCTTTGGAATCAAAGTTTTCCAGTTAAGAGAAGTGATGGTTATAAGAGTGATAATTGGATTATGAAAGTTAATGAAGGGGAAAAGGAGAAGAAGGATGAAAAGGAAACATTTGTTATATGGAATGGCATATTATAATGAATATATGCCTAGTGAAAGAATAGAAGAGGATATTAAGCTTTTTCAAGAAGCTAATATTAATGTGATACGTATTGCTGAATCCACATGGTCCACAGAGGAACCAGAAGAAGGCGTGTTTGATTTCCATCATATTGAATCTGTTTTGGAAGCGACTATGAAAGCAGGGATTTCAGTGATTGTGGGAACACCTACATATGCCATTCCACCTTGGTTGGCGAAACGATATCCAGAAGTAATTGTCACCACCAAGGAAGGGAAAGATGTCTATGGTAGACGTCAAAATATGGATATTACCCATCCAGCATATTTGTTTTATGGGGAGAGAATTATTAGAAAATTGATGGAATGTGTGACTAAATATCCTAATGTTATCGGTGTCCAATTAGATAATGAAACGAAACATTATGATACCTGTAGTGACAATGTAGTGAAGAAATTTATTGCATATTTAAGAAATAAATTTGTTACAATTGATGCATTAAATCATGAGTTTGGATTTAATTATTGGAGTAACCGAGTAGATTCTTGGGAGAATATTCCGAGTCCAGTTGGAACAATCAATGGAAGTTTTGGGGCAGAGTTTGCCAAGTTCCAAAGAGTATTAGTAGATGAGTTTCTTATGTGGGAATCAAATATTGTTAGTGAATATTTGACTGAGGAACAGTTTATTACTCATAATTTTGATTTTGAATGGCGAGGTCATTCTTACGGTATGCAAACTGATGTAAATCACAAGACGGCATCAAAAGCAGTGACTTTAGCAGGGTGTGATATTTATCACAATACACAAAACTTATTAACAGGAAAAGAAATTGCATTAGGTGGAGACATCATGCGAAGTCTAAAAGATGATAATTATTTCGTATTGGAAACACAAGCGCAAGGTCAAGTGCAGTGGTTGCCTTATAATGGACAAATTCGTTTACAAGCCTTTAGTCATATTGCATCTGGCGCTAATTCGGTAATGTATTGGCATTGGCATTCTATACATAATTCCTTTGAAACATACTGGAAAGGTATCTTAAGCCATGATTTGCAGAAAAACCGTGTTTATGAGGAAGTTTCTACGGTAGGGCGAGATTTTCATGGGATAGGGTCTCATTTATTAAATCTGAAAAAAGAAAATAAGGTTGCAGTTTTAATTAGCAATGAAGCGGCAACTGGATTAGATTGGTTCCAAACACCTGATAACCAATTGAAATATAATGATTTCTTAAGATGGGTGTATGATAGCTTATTTGAATTAAATGTAGAAGTGGATATTCTTTTCCCACAGGATGGATACAAATTCAATCAATACAAGATGATTGTAGTTCCTACTTTATATAGTGCGGATGATGCGTTGTTGGAACAACTATCTGATTTTTGTATATCTGGAGGAACATTAGTGGGAACCTTTAAAACAGGGTTTGCAAATGAATATCTTACAGTACCTGCTGTTGTACAACCTAGAAAATTAGTAGACTGTTTTGGTATTTCATACAATGAATATACCATGCCAGTGGATACTAGTTTGGTAGATGATGATTTTCAATTAAATAAAGATAGTAGAAAAATCAGTGTATGGATGGAACTTCTGAAATTACAAACAGCTACTGCCATTTCTTATTATGACAATGAAAGTTTTGGTAAATACGCAGCTGTGACTAAAAACCATTTTGGAAAAGGAAATGCCTATTACATTGGATGTTATACAAGCAAAGAATATTTAAAATCTGTATTTAGCAAAATATTAAAAGAAAATAATTTGTGGAGTCATGAGCAAGATGCTGGTATATGTATAAAACAAGGTGTAAATGACTTTGACAAAAAAATTGTATTTTTCTTGAATTATTCAGCAGAAACAAAAGAAATAATCAATATGTATGGAACAGGGGAAGAATTGTTGTCACAAACTAAGGTAGAAGAATTAGAACAATTACAGGTGGAGCCTTGGGGTGTGAAAATTATAGAAATTTAAAAGGGACGTAATTATTCAATAATTAAATAGAAAGAGATGGTGATTGAAATGAAATTAGAACAAGCTATTAGTATTTTAAAAGAACAAGAAGAAAAATTAGTATTTTCACAATTTACTAATGAAGATGCATGGAATATTGGATGTGCAATTGTAAAGGATGCTATGGAACACGGGTATCAAATTGCAACCAGCATTCGTTTGAACAATGGATATGTAGTATTTCAACATGGTTGTGCTGGTAGCAATCTAGATAATGAATTTTGGATGACTAGAAAAAGTAATTCTGTAAAACGATTAGAAATGAGTTCTTTAAGATTATGGGCACAAATTACAGAGCAAGGAGAAAAATTAGAAAATCGTTTTATGGATCCAAAAGAATATGCTTTGTGTGGCGGTGGATTTCCTATTATTGTGAAAAATGTAGGTGTGATTGGAACTATTATGGTATCGGGACTAGATCATATTGCAGATCACAATATGATAGTTGACCATGTGGCTGAATATTTGGGACGTATTATTGATAGATTTGAAGAAGTAGAAGTATAGTTACATATTCAGTCACAAGAAACACTAGGCTGTTTCCAGTGACTGGATATGTAAAACAAGCGATCAGTAGAACTTGTTAGATCATGAGAAAGGTATAGGTATTAGTATGAAATATGGAGCATGTACATGGAGTTGGCCAGTAAAAGTAAAAGATAGTTTTGCATTTGCAAAAGAATTAGGATTAGATGGTATTAGTATTTCTATAGAAGTGGAAGATGGAATTTGCCAATTATCAGAGGTAGCATTACAGGAAGAATATTTAGAATTATCAAAAAAATATGATGTAGAAATTGCAGCATTAGCAGTGAATGCATTATGTACCTATGGTATGAGTAAAAGCAGTAAGTATGATATTGTAAAATCTATTTTGGAGCAATCAGTTGCCATTGCTAAAAATATGGGAGTGAAAGTGTTGCAACTACCTAGTTTTATGGACGGTGAAATCCATAATGAAGAAGAATTGGTGCAAACAATTCAATGTTTGACTTATGCGGTATTTTTAGTTGAGGGAACAGGAATTGAAATTGGGTATGAAAATGTATTGACGTATGAAGAAAATATGCGGATTTATGAAATTATGAAGGATAAACCATACTTCATCTATTTTGACACACAAAATCCAGTACGCTTTGCCAATATGAAAGAACCAGAAGTTTTAGCGGAAAGATTGATGCCATATATTCAGCAGATGCATGTAAAGGATAGCTATGAAGATGTAACAATTCCATTACAATTAGGAGAAGGAACAACTAGATATCATGAAGTGATTCAGAAATTTATAGATAGCGGATACGATAAATGGGTGATATTAGAAAGTGAATATGCAGTGTATCCAAATTATAAAGAAATTATAGAAAAGGATATTGTAAATTTAAAGAAAATATTTGCAAGATAATCTGTACTATATAAAATATACGTTTTGACGAATAATTATTATAAAAATATGTGCATTTTTTGATATGCAAGGGGCAGGAATAGACTTCACTCCTTGCATTTTATTTTTGGATTAAGCATAAAGCACAAAAAAAATACGAAAAATAAAAATTCTATGTACAACATTAAAAAAGTCCACCTTTTCTATTAATATTTTGCATGTTCAAAATATTCAGAATGAGTTAACATATTGTTAACAAATAAATGACCTATAAGGAGGTAAACAATGAAAAAGAAATTAATAGCATTGTTATTAAGTATGACTATGGTGACTAGCCTAGTAGCTTGTGGAAGTAGTGATACAGCAACAACAACAGAAACAACAACAGCAACAGAAACAGAGGAAGTTGCAGAAGAAGCAGCTACAGAAGTAGCAAGTGAAGTTCATTTAAAAATGGTAATCAGTATTCCAAGATTTGAAGACCAATTCACAACATATTTTGATCAATTCTGTGTAAAATATGAAGAAGAAAATGGAGTAAAAGTTACATATGAATTAGAATTGCCAGAAGATAACACTTCAGCAGTACTTCAAACAAGATTAACAACAGGCGATCAAGTTGATATTTACGCACTTCACGCATTACAAGATTTACCACAATATGCAGCAGCTGGATATGTGGAATCAATGGAAGGTGAAGAATGGGTTGACAAAATGTTTGACAGCGCTATCACAGCAGTTTCATATCAAGGCGAAGCAATGGGTGTTTTATTAGAATCTTTTGAATGGGGTTACTTATACAACAAAGATATCTTTGCAGAAGTTGGTATTACAGAATTCGAACAAATGCCAACTACATTAACTGAAATGGAAGAACTTTGTAACACATTAGTAGATGCTGGATATACACCATTCGTATTATCTTACAAAGATATTCCTTGGACATATTGGCCAATGCAATTATCAAAAGGTGCTATGTGTAAATCACAAGATGATTTATTAGATTGGTTTAGCAGAATGAATCAAAGTGATGCATCATTTGCAGAAATCGAAGGATTATTCGATGCAGTTAACTTAGCGAACGAATACGGCGATACAACAAAAGCATTAGATATGAGTACTGATGATGGTGTAGCAGCATTTGCATTAGGACAAGGTGCTATGATTATTACAGGTCCTTGGTACGCTGAATCAATTTTAGCAGTAAATCCAGACATGAACTTTGGTATGGGAGCTTTACCAGTATCTGAAGATCCAGACGAATGTATGATTAACTCAAGTGCTTCTACAATGTTAGTTGTAAACTCAGCTAGTGAAAACAAAGAAGTTGCAGCTGCTTTATTAGGATACTTCCTTGATGATGAAGATTCAATGTGGTTCTATGATGCTTGTGTATTCAATCCTGTAACACAAACTCAAAATGACAACATGGTAATTAATCCTTGGGTATTAGATGGTAAAGATTGGGTTAATGCTGGTAAATATTACATGGATGATGAAACAACTCCAAGTACTTGTGTAGATGATATTGCTAGTATGGCACAAGCATGGTTTGCAGGTGAATTAACAGACGAAGGATTTATCGAAAAAGCAGATGGATTCTGGCATGATTCTAACTCTGCATTAGGCGAACAAGAAGCGTTAGAATAGGAAATAAAATTATTTGTTAAATAATTAAGAGTTGAAATGGTCATTTAGGGACGGAAGAATGTATATTCCCATAGCTCTAAATGACCATTTGTTTTAAAGAGTAATGACCTGTAAAATATAATAACATCATAGAAAAAAATGGAAAGGAAAGCAAAAATATGAAGTCACAACATTCGAATAAAACAATGATATCGTTTGTTCTTCCAGCTTTTATATTTTATACTATATTTATGATCATCCCAATTTTAGGTGGTGCTTATTATAGTATTACAGACTGGGATGGATTAAGTAAAGAATTTAATATCATCGGATTTAGTAATTATATGAAAATTTTTCAAGATGAATATTTTGTAAACAGTATTTGGTTTACTTTTAAATATACGTTAGGAGTGGTACTTTGTACCAATGTATTAGCAATTGCCTTGGCTTTGGGCGTAGATAGAATGAAAAAGAGTAAAGGATTTTTTAGAACCATCTTTTTTATGCCTAACATGGTTAGCTTATTGATTAGTTCTTTTGTTTGGGTTTTTATTTTCTCGAAAATCATTCCAGAATTTGCAACAAATAATAATATCCAATTCTTAAATAGATCTTGGTTAGGTACTTCAACAAATTCATTTTGGGCTATTTTGATTGTATCTGTATGGGCTTGGGTTGGATACTTAATGTTGATTTATACAGCAGGTATTCAAAGTGTGCCAAAGGAATTAGTAGAAGCGGGAAAAATTGACGGAGCCAATGGATGGCAAGCATTTTACAATATCACCCTTCCATTGATTAGAACATCTGTTACCATTTGTACCTTTATTGCATTAAACTGGGGATTTAAAGCCTTTGAAGTTATGTATGCTCTAACAGGTGGTGGTCCTGGTAAGTCAACAGAATCTATGGCCATGAATATTTATTATGAAGCATTTTCAGGTAAGTTAGCATATGCATATGCTAACGCGAAAGCCATGACTCTTGTTGTTATCATGTTAGTTGTAGCAGGAACACAAGTGGTAGTGATGAAGAGGAAGGAGGTAGAATTGTAATGAAAGCAAGTAAAATTCAGGACAAACTTATATTTATAGGCTTGGCTCTTGCAACAATTGTTACATTATCACCTCTGATTTTAGCATTTATCAATTCGTTGAAAACCATGGGAGAAATGTATACTTCAGTTACAGCTTGGCCAGTTGAACCTAAATTTGACAATTATACAGTGGCATTTGAAAGAATGGATTTCATCAATGCTCTGTGTAATACAACGATTATTACTTCTTGTAGCGTTGCTGGTATCATTGTAATTACATCCTTAGCAGGATATAAAATTTGTAGAACAAAAACAAAATTTGCATCTTTTATGTATTATTTCTTTATCTTTTCTATGTTAATACCATTTTCAGCAGTAATGGTTACCATAGCAAAAGAAATTTCCTGGATGGGATTAACAGGAACTAAATTTGGAATTATTATTACATATATGGGATTTGGATGTAGCCAAGCGATTTTCCTATATCATGGTTTTGTAAAAGGTATTCCAATTGATATGGAAGAAGCGGCTAGAATTGATGGGTGTAATGAATTCAAAATGTTTTATACCATTATCTTTCCTTGCCTAAAACCGATTACTGCAACTATTGCTATATTAAATGTATTATGGATATGGAACGATTTCTTATTACCATTAATTCTCTTATCAAAACAAGCTAACTATACATTAGTATTGTCAACCAATAAATTCTTCGGGGCATATATTAGTGATTGGCCAAATATCATGGCGGGTCTGTTGATGAGTGTAATCCCAATCGTTATCTTCTATATTGTATTCCAAAAACATATCATGAGTGGTATTGTATCTGGTGCTGTAAAGGGATAGTGATGTAAATAAAAAAGACAGATGAAAAGGAAATTTAGGTTCATCTAAAATAAAAGGATATAGGTGAAAATTTCATCTTGTCACCATAAAAAGGATAAACTTTATGAATTGAATAGAGGTTTATCCTTTTTATAGAATGTTGAAAAACAGCATGTGTTATGTTACTATGCTGAGAGAAAGTGATGGTTATTATTATGAATAAGGAAATGTGGAAAAATCCAATTGCATATACAGAATTAGAAAATGCGGAAGTGCCACTCTGGTTTTGGAATGATAAACTAGAAAACGAAGAGTTAATTAGACAATTAGAATTACAAACTAGTGTGGGAACTACTGGCACTACACCTCATGTTAGAATGAATGGGGGAAATGGGTATATTGGTGGTTTTCTTGATGAGGATTGGTTCGAAAAAATTCGTTTAGTATTAGAATATAAAAAAGAACACAATGAAAAGTTTTGGTTGTATGATGAAATTGATTGGCCTTCAGGTACTTGCAATAGAACTGTTACAAAAGATGAAAACTTTAGAGAACAGTATCTAGATATCAAAAAAATAGAAATTCCCAAAGATGGATATTTTAGGATGCAGGTAAAAAACATAACTAAGCAAAACCTTCTTAATGTGAATGATATGGAATCTCTACGACAATATCCTGTGAATGTATATTTGGTGGATAGAAATCACAACCAAGTGGTAGACCCTTATGAATATATGTTTTCTAGTCCTTTTGGAATAGAATTAGAACTTGATAGGAACAATCATTTAGATTTATACGAAATTACCATACGTGTAGACACCTATATAGGTGGTGGTGATCAACAAGTTAATTATATGAATAAATCGGCGACAGAGAAATTCATTGAATTATCTTACGAACCTTATAAGAGAGAAGTTGGGGAATATCTAGGAAATATTATCAATACTAGCTTTAATGATGAAACAAGAATGTGTAATCCGCTTCCATGGAGTCAAGACTTTGCAGATGAATTTTTGAAGAGGAAAGGCTATAGCATCTATCCTGTATTGATTCATTTGATTCTATCAGGAG
>JAWXVD010000190.1:0-4973 GCA_044425705.1 Eubacteriales bacterium
AACAGAAAGTAATAGTATTGGTAGTCAGAGAGATTTAATAAGAAGTTTCATTAAAGATAATACAGATATGCAAATCTATGATATTTATATAGATGATGGATGTTCTGGAAGTAACTTTGACAGACCAGAATTTAAAAGAATGATGAACGATGTGAACGAGGGAAGTGTCAATTGCGTAATAGTAAAAGACCTTTCAAGATTTGGTCGTGACTATATAGAAGCCGGGCGATTTATTCAAAAAATCTTCCCGGCTTTATCTGTGCGTTTTATTGCGATAACAGATGATTATGATAGTTTGACAGCCGATAGTACAAGTAGTTCTTTGGTGTTACCAGTAAAGAACTTTGTAAATGATAGCTATTGTAGAGACATTTCGCAGAAGGTGCGAAGTCATCAGAAGATAAAGCGAGCAAATGGAGAATTTATTGGTGCATTTGCAACTTATGGTTATAATAAAAATCCGGAAAATAAGAATCAATTGATAGTTGATGATTATGCAAGAGGAATTGTTTGCAATATATACGAATGGAAGTTATTAGGCATGAGCCTTGGAGCAATAGCCGGTAAGTTGAATATGTTAGCTATATTATCACCATCAGAATATAAGAAATCGCAAGGGATGAAATATCGTACGGGATTTGAAAAAGGTAGTGCAGCATTATGGTCAGCAGTAGCAGTAAAACGTATTCTGTCAAATCAAGTATATATAGGAACTCTTGAACAAGGGAAGCAAGAAAAAATCAATCACAAGGTTAATAAGCGTATTGATAAGCTTCCACAAGAGTGGGTTCGAGTAGAAAATACACATGAAGCGATTATTAAAGCAAAGGATTTCGGTAGGATACAGGAATTATTAAAATATGATGGTAGAGCATCTAAGGATACAAATGTTGGGAATTTATTTACAGGAATCTTGTTCTGTGGAGATTGTAAAGCTCCAATGATTAAACGTTCTAATAAATATAAAGGCATTGAAACAGTATATTATATTTGTCAAACGAAGAATAAATCTCAAGGGTGTACACGTCATAGTGTAAAAGAAGAGCAACTTAAAGTAATTATATTGAAAGAAATCAAAGCATTTCTTTCTTGTATGGTGGATTTTGAGGAAATTGTTAGTACGCTTAGTGATTTGGAAGTGAATTTTGACCAAATTATGGAGTGGGATACACAAATTGCTGCAAGTCAAAAAGAGTATAATAAATATTATGGTCTGAAAGCTGGTTTGTATGATGATTTAAAAGAAGGTCTGATTAATAAAACGGAGTTTGATAATTTTCATAGGCTATATAGTGATAAGTGTGATGCGTTAGAACAAAAGAATAAGAAGCAGAAAGCATTAATAAAGCAGATGTTCAAAAATGGAGTATCAGCGGGTGTGCAAATCGAGAGTATGAAGAAATCTATTGATTTGGAGCAGTTGGATCGTACCCTGTTAGTAAGCATGGTAGAGAAGATATGGATATATGAAGATAAACGTATTATGATTGATTTTTGTTATCAGTCGGAACTTCGAACGTTACAAATGCTAAAAGACTTCAAGGAATCACATTCTGAGTTAAGGAAGGTGGTTTAGATGGCAAGAGTAGCAAAACGTTATTTGGTGGAAAATAAACAGAATGCAGAAACTAAAAGGACTGTAATGAAAGTTGGAATTTATAGTCGCTTATCGGTAGATAATGATGAAAGAAAAGGCGAATCAATAGAAAACCAAATAGAGCTAATAAACCAATATATTATCACAAATAATAAGAAAACCGATAGAAGTGTAGAGTATGTTCCTTATGATACCTATATAGATAGAGGAAAAACAGGAACAAACTTCAACAGAGCAGGATTTGAACGATTAATGCAAGATATCCGTATAAAGAATGTTGACTGTATTATGGTAAAAGATTTTTCGAGATTTGGTCGTGATTATATCGAGACAGGTAATTATATAGAAAAGATTCTACCATTTATGGGAGTGAGATTTATTTCGGTAGCAGATAACTTTGATTCCATGTCAGATAATGCAGGGAATGAAAAATTAGCAATGAATATCAAGAATTTGGTGAATGATATGTATGCGAAAGATATTTCGCAACGAATTACAATGTCAAAAAGAAATGCAATGGAAAAGGGCGAGTATATAGGAACTGTGCCACCATATGGTTACAAAGTAGAAAGGGTAAATGGTAAAAGAACTTTAATTGTCGATAAGAAAGCAGCAGTTATTGTAAGACTTATCTTTGAACTACACGGAAGTGGTCTGAGTGCAGTAGAAATAAGTAAAAATTTATATGAAAAAAAGATACATAGGATTACGGAATATAGGATATATGGGACCGTGTATCATGAGGAAAATCAAATCCTATATCAATGGACAGATTCTTCTTTGCATGCGATGTTAAAAAATGAAGCTTATATAGGAAATCTAGTACAAGGTAAAGTATATAAAAAAATATATACAGGGGATACAAAACAAAAAAATAATCCGGAGGAGAAGTGGGTTAGGATAGAGAATACACATGAAGCTATTATAGATGTGTTATTGTTTCCAGAACAAAGAGAAAAAAGACAATCTGATAATGTGTCGAAAGATTTAATAAAGGAAATATTTCATGATAAGGTTTATTGTGGTGATTGTGGGAAAAAATTAAAAACATCTATTTATTCATCTGAAAAGAATTTAACAAAACAATATTTATATTATTGTAGATGGGCATATTCGGTTGATCATAGGAAATGTACAAAGAAAACGATAAGAAAAAAACAGTTGGAATTGCTATTGCTAACAGCTATTCAAAATGAATTTGGACATTTGAACTTAAAAGCGAAAGATATAACAGCAATTAATGAGGGTGTTAAGGAAGAAAAGAAATCGCAGTATAATCAAGAAAAGAACAATCTTGATAAAAGATTGAATATAGAACGTCAAAATCTTGCACATATATTTATGGAGTATAAAGAAGGTGCTTATACAAAGAATCAATATGAGGTAATAAGAAAGCAAGGGGTGGAAAATGAGAAATTTATATTTACTTGCATTTCAGATTTAGATAAAAAAATGATGAAATTGGATAGAAGAGCAGAGGAAGAAAACAAGTTTTTAAGAAGTTTATTTAAAATAAAGAAACAAGGAGTCAATGCGGAGTTGATAGATACCTTGGTTGAGAAAATAGATGTTTATAGTACTGGAAAAGTAGTGATTTATTTCCGATTTAAAGGGGGCGATTTTAATGCAAAGTAGTAAAAATGTAGTAGCAGGATATTATCGTCTTTCATTAGAAGATGATAATATACAAGGAGATAGTAGTAGCATTATTACACAAAGAGAGATTATTCAGAAGTATATACGTTCTAATGAACAGTTAGTAGATTATGAGTTTCTAGAATTTTATGACGATGGTTATAGTGGTGCCAATATGAAGCGACCAGGGATTACCAAGCTGTTAGATCTTGTGAAGCAACAAAAGGTTTCATGCATTATTGTGAAAGATTTTTCGCGGTTTTCAAGAGATTATATTGAATTGGGTTCATATATGGAACAAATATTTCCATTTACAGGAGTGAGATTTATTTCTGTATCAGATCATTATGATAGTATTGATTATGCAGGGAAAACAAGTGATTTAGATGTAGAATTCAAAGGGTTAATAGCTGATTTCTATTGTAAAGAAATATCACAAAAGGTAAAAAATGCCTATAAACAAAAATGGGAGCAAGGAAAGCGTATACCCGGTAATAGTCCCTTTGGTTATAAAACAGATCCAAATGACAGATATGGATTAGTAATCGAGCCAGAAGAAGCAAAAATAGTACGTAGAATTTTTAAAATGAAGCTAGATGGTGTTAGAACAATTGATATGTGTAAAACATTTAATGAAGAGGGCGTTCTTACTGCTGGGGAATACAAAAAGTTACGTCGTGGAATATCTGAGGATAAGATACGTGAGGAGAAAAAGAAGTGGGCAAAATACTCGATCAGAAACGTATTGATAAATCGTACATATATTGGAGTTATGGAGTATGGGAAATATTACACTACAGAAATACGAGGGCACAGTAAAAACAAAAATAAAGAGGATTGGGGGGCAGTAGAAAATCACCATAAGCCAATAATAGGTGCGGAGGATTTTGAAAAAGTACAGAGCTTGCTTACAAAAGCAGCACCAGTAAAGGGTTCTGTCATATCAGAAAATTTAAAAGGTAAATTGGTTTGTGGAAATTGTGGGCATAAGTTGCAAATGCGTAGGAATAAAAATGGTGGAAGTATTTATTGTGTTACCAGATTTATTGTTGATAATCATGAATGTATACGAGGAACAGTTCAAATAAAGGAAATTGAATCGTTACTGCTAGAGAGTATTCGTATGCAAATTAGTAATTTACTTGATGTTAATGTTATAAGAAAAGAAATTATGCAAAAGCATGATGAAACCTTAAAGGAGCTTCGTATAATCTTACAGTCGTATATAAAAAAGGAAAAAGAGCTTATTGTATTACAAACCAATATATATGAACAGTATAGATCTGGAGCATTAAGTAGAGAAGCGTTTCAAGTTCTGAGGAGAACGAATGAAGAATCCGCATTGTTATTGCAGGCGCAAAAAGAAACTGCTAAAGTGAAATTAAATAAAATATCTATGATAGAAACAGAAGATGCAATGAGCATAGAGCAGATTATGGAGTATGCTCATATGGAGAAACTAAATCGGGATATAATGGATACCTTTGTAGAAGAAGTTAGGTTCTATAATGATAGACGAATGGTTATACATTGGAAGTTTAATGGGAAATCATCTACTCAAATCCTATCGCAACAATGTAACAGCATCAGTTACCATTTGTAACATCTATATAACAGTAGGAGTTATAATAAATATGCGAAGTACAGTAAAATCAAGAAAAAATAGTTGAAAAAACTTTGTGACAATAACTTGACACCATAGGGAGAAGCCCGTGGAATCGAACAAGGAAGAGAGCAAGGG
>JAWXVD010000191.1:0-4928 GCA_044425705.1 Eubacteriales bacterium
GTTTGCGATGATAATCAAGTGTGTCGAAATAAAATACAAGCACTACTTGTAAAATATGAAATGGATCATAAGATGGTATTTGATATTTTAGAGTATGGGGGATCATCAGATATACTGAATAGTAAAGTAGAGTGTCTAGACCTTATATTTTTAGATGTAGAGCTTTTAGAAGAAAATGGAATTAGCTTGGGGAAAGAAATAAGAGTGCGTAATAAAGAGGTAGTAATTATTTATGTATCAGAGTATGTACAATATGCACCGCAAGGATATCAGGTGCAAGCATCAGCATATATATTGAAGCATGATTTAGAGAGCTTATTTGAAGAGACAGTTACAACAATCTTGAGGGAAATGAATCTAGGGGATGAATACTTTGACATATTAGGCAAAGGTCAGAAAATACGTGTTCTAATAAAGGATATCATTTTTGTGGAAATCTATAGTAAAAGTGTATGTATACATATGCAAACTGGGTGTGGTGAAATATATGAGATGAAGGTAGCATTACATGTATTAGAGCAAAAATTTCACGCAAAAGGATTCCTACGCATACATAAAAGTTATCTAGTAAATATGGCTCATATTTTGTCCATGAGAAATTATCATGTTAATCTATCAAATGGAAGAAGTCTAAATGCAAGCCAGAGAAAATGGTCAGATTTGGTAAATAAATTTGTGGACTGGAAGGGGAGAAGCGTATGGAATATGTAATAACATTTGCATTGTTGTTTGTCGAGATGCTTGCTTTTTATATATTAAATGATGCGTTCTTTACCTTCATAGATAGAAAAAGAACACTACTTTGTTATGCCGTGGGAATTGTGGTTAATTACATAGGATTACTAATTGACTTTGATGGATATATAAAAGGACCGTTTTTTTTCATAATGTTTTTTTTATTAACATGTGCGACTATAAAAAAGCATATGAAGCAAAAGCTTTTAACTACAGCATTATTTATAGCTCTGCTTTACTTGGTAGATCTTGGGATAGCATTTGCATTCATAATGCTGTTTGGTATTGATTCGCATGAACTGATTGCTCAACCATATATTTTTATGTTGGTAACAATTATTTCTAAATTTATAGTATATTTAATTGTATATGCTATAAGAAAACTACTAGCAACAGATAAATTAGAAGTAGATATCGGATTCAAACAATGGATACAGTTTTTACTCTTTGTGTTCAATTCTTTTATTATAATAGTTTCTTTTATGATAGACAGCTTTGAAAACAACACGATTGATGCTATGTTAATGGTAATTGTTCTATCAATTATATTAAGCAATATAGCAATATTTTCACTTATGCATGAATTAGAGCACGAACAAAAAGTGAAAAAGGAACATGAACTACTGTTACAACAGATGGAGCTAGAAACAAAGAATGTAGAAAATTTATCACTGGAATATGCACTACAAAGAAAGCTTACACATGATTTTAACAATCATATTCTTGCGATTCAAAGTTTATTAGAATGCGAAAATACTTCTAAGGCAAAGGAATATATAGAAGAAATTGCAGAGGGGCAAATACGAACAAACTTATTGGTACATAGTAACCATAGCATCATAGATGCCTTACTAACACAAAAATATAGAGAAGCAAAGAAACACAACATATCTATCCAGATCTTGGTAGATGATCTATCGGATGTTTGTATGAAAAATGCAGATTTGGTAGTACTTCTTTCAAATCTACTAGACAATGCTATAGAAGCCTGTAAACAAGTAGCAGATAAAAAAATTATTAAATGTAGCTTTTTAAAAGATGGGGATGGGTATATTTTGACTATTCATAATACAACAAAGCATGAGGATGTAGAAGTTCTAGGGGTGCTAGGGACGACCAAAAAGGATACCTTTATGCATGGCTATGGTTTGCATAATATTAAAGCAATGATTGAACAGTATCAATATCAAAGTGCTATCTCCTGTAAGGATGGATGGTTTTTAGTTACAATACTTATGTAAAGAGCATAGAACCCTGCGTTCATGCCATTTACCCTGCGTTCGTGCTAAATGTATATACAAAACAAAGAAAAGATGTTATTTTGATTTCAAGAGGTGATGTGATGAACTTTTTGACAGACAAAATAATATTTTTTTTTATTAAAAGGGATATCATAGATGAAAAATATGTTGAGCTGTATAAGTATTCACTAGAAACTCGCTTACTATCTACAGTAGTGTGGATTAGCGCAATATTACTCCTATATAGAAAAATAGGAATATTAGCGAGTGTTTGGATTATTTTAGTAGTTGTAGTATTACGAAGAAGAGTGAATGGATATCATGTACATACACCATTACAGTGCTTTTTGTTAACGGAGTTAACACTGGGGTTTGCAGTATATATTATTTTACCATGTGTACAAAATCTAGATATTAGAATATTGGTTGGTAGCTTTTTGATTGAAGTTATGTTACTTATGATACTAAAAACAGGCAGTCATGAGAATAATCCAATGACGGAAGAGGAATTACGTGTTAATAATAGATATCTGAAGAGGAATCTTTGGCATTTGTTAGGTGTTGCAGCATGTATTAGTTACTGTTTCAAGACCGTGCTGTTTGCACATCTAACATATATAGGAGTGGGCATAGTGGTATGCACCGTAGTTTTTGAAAAATTGAGGAAAGGAGAAAGTAGTGTATGAAAAATAACTTATTGATTAAAGCAACAAGAGAAGTCTTAAATATAGCAGTAAAAAAAGATTTTAAAGAATGGCCACCAACATGTGTAGGCTTTTTTCATCAACCAGCTAAACCTAGGGTAGACGACAAATGGAAACGTGAATGAGTAGAATTAATAGCACTATGTGTCTTATTAGAAAACTCAACAAATTAAAGATTAAATTATAGAAGAAGGGAAAATATATGATGAAAAAATATAAAAGTTTCTTAGTAATTTTTAGTATTATGATTTGCTCTATAGGGATTTTAGAGATAGAAACAAGTGCAGCAGAAGCTAGATATATTCCATGTTCAGTAGGTGGAAAACATTATGTTGAGTCTCTTGGACCTGCATTTTGGTATAGTGGAACATATCAATCACCTGGTAGTATAGTTTCAAATGGTGCTACTTTGTGTGAATGTACTGGTTGCGGAACAAAGTTAATAGTAGCCCAATATCCTTGGAATACTGTTGATGGATGCCAAGAAATTGCGTGGGGGGTGAGAGAAATATTTTCATTAGCAGGAGTAAGTGGCGTTTATGCTGATGTTCAAGGTGTGTATGGAGCAGCAGACATGGCAAGTGATGACTTCATATCAGGAATTGAATTCTATTAAGATATAATGAAAATTAATGTTAGGAGCTAATAACAATTAAAACAAATTTATAAATAATCTAAAGTAATATGTTGAATAATAATAAAATTATTACATCTATGTAATAAAAGGTAGTTTTATATCAAATAACATAACGAATATGGCGGGACTAGATATTATTCACAGGTAATGTCATGTAGTTAATCTACATTAGATTTTCCATTTGCAAGTGTCTAAATTTTGTATAAATTACAAGTTAAGGGGTGACAAATGCTATTAAATGTGAGACTACTTTCACTATGATTATTTTTAGCAGTAGTGAAAGTAGCATTTATGAAGGTGAAACTCCAAATTGTAAAACATACTTTTACACGATATTATTTCTTAAATGTCCCATAATCTTTCCTTATTTAGTTTAAATAAAAAAGTAAGTTGATTAAAATCAGAAAATAATTACCAATATAAAATGAAATGGAGAGATATAGAATTAGTTTTGAATCAAAGTTTTTCTCCATCACTTAAGATGTGTAATCTATGTGGAAAAAGGAAAAACAATTACAAACTGAAATATGAGTATATAACTACGAATAGAGATATCAATGAAATTATCAATCTTTCAAAATATAAAGTTAACGTGCAGTCACGGAAGATGTAAAGTAAATATGTAGGATTCGTTGTATTCCAATTTAAGACTCTGGAGTGTTATGCAAACTAAGGTAGATAGTTGTTTATAGTTATTAAAATAGCACACGTAGAATAGGAATCAAAAAAGAATTATCGATTATAGCATCGGGAAGGAAACATATGAAACGGTATATATTTATATTATGTATAGCAATTATTATAGTGATACTTAGTATTGTATTTTGTTATAATTATTCATCAAAAGAGAAAAAAGTTATATCCACATTAGAGTATATTTTTCACGCACCACCTACAAAGATTGCAATTGTCTATGAGGAAATGTATAAGAAAGAGTTGAGTAGCAATCGTAATTTGACACAAGAATTAGAAGTGGCAGTATTAGAGTGGGGAAGTGGTATGATTGAAGAATCGGTACTGAACGATTATTCTAGTACTTTTTACGGACAGATCATTGCATTAATGTATGCACGCACTGTGGAATATGATATAATTATAGAGCCTCAAACAATTGAGGTTGAGCAAATAGGGGAAAATCAATTTGTTTACACAGCTAATCTTAAAACTAATGTATCGGAGAGTGAGATGATTGTAAGTGGTAATGTTCAAGTTAATCAAGAGATGTTAGTTAATTATATGACGTGTGATTTTCTGGAGGTTTTTGATGATTTTTTAATACAATATGAATAAGGAACGTGAAGAGATGTGGTAAGAATCATAAAATGTATTCAATTATGTTTTAGAAATGAAAATAGATATATGAGATTCAAAACTTTGAAAAACCATTGACAGATAAAGAAAATTGATTTACTATAAGAATATAAAAAGGTACTACCGATAGACGGTTAGTCCCTCAAAATAGAAATTAAAAAATAATCGCTAGTTTTCTGAGGACAGGGCGATTATTTTTTATGTGAAATCTTGTAAACAAGACCTATAATAGCAACGATTAATAAACAAAATTGAAATAATTCCGAATATGTAACCATAGCAACCCCTCCTTTCCCATTG
>JAWXVD010000192.1:0-4899 GCA_044425705.1 Eubacteriales bacterium
TGATTGATAAATAAATTACTATGCTGATATGTAAAGCCAAAGTGAATAAGCTGAGAGAAAGTGATAGTATTAAATTGAAAAATCAATTTAATATGAGAAAGGTTATTGTTATGAAATTTGTAATACAAAGAGTAACGAGTGCAAATGTTACGGTAGAAGATGAAGTGATTGGTAAAATTGGAAATGGTTTTTTGGTGCTAATCGGTGTAGCAGACTCTGATACGGAAGCGATAGCAGATAAGTTAGTGCAAAAAATGATAAATCTAAGAATTTTTGCAGATGCAGAAGGAAAAACGAATCTTGCATTAAAAGATGTGGGAGGAGAATTATTATTAATTTCACAATTTACCTTATATGCAGATTGCAAAAAGGGAAATAGACCTTCTTTTACAAAGGCAGGAAAGCCAGATTTTGCAAATGCTATGTATGAATATATTATTGCAAAGTCAAAAGAAACCTGTGATATTGTGGAAACAGGCAGTTTTGGTGCAGATATGAGTATTGCGTTGGTAAATGATGGACCATTTACAATTGTACTTGATTCGGATGAAATTTGCTAATTGGATGTAGTCACACGGCACGTTGTCTTTTGCAAGTAAAACCTTTCTTAAATCGAAGGTTAATAAGTTGCCAGACTGAGAGAAAGTGATGGTCATAGGTTGAAAAATAAGATTTTTCAACCAGCAATTTGTCTCTTGGAGCCAAAGTTGCCAGGCTATGAGAAAGTGGTGGTTATTGGATGGAAAAAGCATATAAGTTAGAATTTTTAAAAGAGGAAGATAGTAGTTTATATGTAAACAATTGTGGGTGTTCAAAAACGGAGCCTTTGCATAGTTTTGGCCCAGCCTTAAAGCCTAATTATCTCGTTCATTATATATTAAGCGGCAAAGGAATCTTTACTATAAATGGTCATAAATATTCTTTGGAAGCTGGTTGTGGGTTTGTTATTTATCCTGGAGAATTATCATTTTATCAAGCGGATGAAAAAGAACCTTGGACCTACGTGTGGGTTGGCTTTAGTGGTATAGAAGCAGATAATTATATGAAGAGTTTCGGATTATCTATTCATAGTCCTATCTTTAAATCCGAGCTTTCTGATGAATTGTACGATTGCGTGAAGGATATGATGGAGCACAATACTTATGGAGTGGCCAATGAACTGCGTAGGAATGGAGATTTAAACTTGTTTCTTTCCATTGTGGCCGAAAGTGTTTCGGTTACAGAAACAGATTTTGGCAATAAGGGAAACCAGTATGTAAAGCGAGCCATTGAATACATCCAGAGCAATTATTCTAATCCAATTAAGGTGACAGATGTGGCTGATTTTGTTTGTATTAATAGAAGTTATCTATATACTTTATTTCAAAATACCATAGAAATGTCTCCGCAACAATTTTTAACAACTTACCGAATTACGAAAGCGGCTGAATTATTACAATTAAGTCAATTGCCAATTGAAAGTATTGCATTATCTTGTGGCTATAGTGATCCACTGGTGTTTACCAAAGCATTCAAACAAATGAAAAGTATGTCTCCATCAGGATATCGCAAAGAAATGCAAAAAGGAGAAACACGTAGAAACAAAGAATATTTAAAGGAAGTAGAAGATTTTATTCATCAGATTAAGAATGTTACTAGGGTAGAAGAAGAAAAATAAAAACAGTACTTTATCACAGGTATTAAAGAATCTAGGACGTAAAAAAATAATGAGATATTTAACATTTTCACAGGTATTCATAACATATGCGTATGTTATTGATACCTGTTTTTTTATATGATACTATTATACAGAAAGATGGGTCAGAAAAATGCTTGGGGCATATAAGGTGAAAATAAATTTTCATCTTCAGCGTCTGTGATTTCACCCTTGCAAGCGAGAGAAATCACTAGCTTTAATTAGGAAAAGAGAAGGAGAAATAAACAATGAAAGAGATTATTTTAAAGAAATTTGAAGAAGTATACGGAAGCGAAGCTGGAGCAAAAGCTTTTTTTGCACCAGGTAGAGTAAATATGATTGGTGAACATACAGACTATAACGGTGGTCACGTATTTCCAGCAGCATTAACCATTGGAACTTACGGTGTAGCAAGAAAAAGAACGGATAATAAATTAAGATTTTTCTCTATGAATTTTGAAGGATTGGGAGTGATTGAATCTTCTTTAGAAGAATTAACACCTAATAAAAAAGCAGGATGGACAAATTATCCAAAGGGAGTTATGTGGGCGTTTGGCGAAAGAGGAATGGTAGTTCCTACTGGAATGGATTTATTATTATTTGGAAATATTCCTAATGGTTCTGGTTTATCATCATCAGCTTCAGTAGAAGTATTGACTGGATTTATTTTAAGAGATTTCTTCGGATTTGATGTGACAAATCAAGATCTAGCTTTGATTGGACAATTTTCAGAGAACAATTTTAATGGTGTAAACTGTGGAATTATGGATCAATTCGCTATTGCAATGGGAAATAAAGATCATGCAATCTTCTTAGATACGGCAGACCTTTCCTTTGAATATGCACCAATTAAATTAGAAAACGCAAAAATTGTGATTGCATGTAGCAATAAAAAACGTGGATTAGGTGATTCGAAATATAACGAAAGAAGAGCAGAATGTGAAGAAGCGTTAGAAGAAATCAAATCAGTGATTGGAATTGAATCACTAGGTGATTTAACAGAAGAACAGTTTGAAACATATAAAGTCGCAATTAAAAGTGATGTGAGAACAAAGAGAGCAAAACATGCTGTTTACGAAAACCAAAGAACAATCAAAGCAGTAGAGGCTTTGAAAAATAATGATGTTACATTATTTGGAGAATTAATGAATGCATCTCACGTTTCATTACGCGATGATTATGAAGTAACAGGAATCGAATTAGATACTTTGGTAGAAGAAGCTTGGAAAATTGATGGTGTAATTGGTTCAAGAATGACAGGTGCAGGGTTTGGTGGATGTACAGTTAGTATCGTAAAAGAAGAAGCAATTGATAACTTTATTGAAACAGTTGGAGCAGCATACAAAGAAGCCATTGGATATGCAGCAGATTTCTATGTAGTAGATTTAGGTTCTGGTCCAGTTGTGTTATAAATGTAGATAGGAGAATGATGATGATTTGTGATGATATTATGAGGTTGGTGAATTATGGCTTAGAGGCAGGCTTGATTCAAGAGGAAGATAAGATTTTTACGACCAATAGATTGTTGGAGTTGTTTCAGATAGAGGATTTAGTGGTAGAGGGTGATGTAGAAGTAAAGCCATTGGAAGCAATCCTTGGAAGTATGATGGATTATGCTGTGGAGGCTGGAATTATGGAGGCTGACACGATTACTCATAGAGATTTATTTGATACAAAGATTATGAGTCTTTTGATGCCAAGACCTAGTGAAGTAATAGCAAAGTTTTGGGATTTATATGAGAAAGATTCTCCCAAAGTAGCTACGGATTATTATTACAAATTAAGTCAAGATAGCGATTATATCAGAAGATACCGTGTATCTAAGGATCAAAAATGGGTGGCACCAACACCATATGGTGATTTAGATATTACAATCAATCTTTCTAAACCAGAAAAAGATCCGAAAGCGATTGCGGCAGAAAAGAATGCTAAGCAAAGTGGATACCCAAAATGTTTATTATGTGTGGAAAATGAAGGGTATGCAGGTAGAATGAATCATCCTGCGAGACAAAACCATAGAATTATCCCAATTACAATCAATGATAGTAAATGGGGATTCCAATATTCACCATATGTATATTACAATGAACATTGTATCGTATTTAATAGTGAACATATTCCTATGAAAATTGAGCATGATACATTTTGTAAATTATTTAGTTTCGTAAAACAATTTCCACATTATATTGTAGGATCTAATGCGGATCTTCCGATTGTAGGTGGTTCTATTTTAAGCCATGATCATTTCCAAGGTGGAAATTACGAATTTGCTATGGCGAAAGCACCAATTGACACAGAAGTTGTCATCAAAGGATTTGAAGATGTAAAGGCAGGGATTGTAAATTGGCCAATGTCAGTAGTTCGTATATCAGCAGATAATACAGAACGACTGATTGCACTTTCAGATGTGATTTTAGATGCTTGGCGTGAGTATACAGATGAAGCTTCGTTTGTTTTTGCCAATACAGATGGTGAACCACACAATACCATTACACCGATTGCTAGAAAACGTGGCGATATGTATGAAATGGATCTTGTACTTCGTAATAATATTACAACAGAAGAGCATCCAATGGGTGTTTATCATCCCCATGCAGAATTACACCATATCAAAAAAGAAAATATTGGTTTGATTGAGGTAATGGGACTTGCCATTCTTCCAGCTAGATTAAAAACAGAAATGGAGTTATTAGCAGATGCTATCGTAACAGGAAAAGATTATAGAAGTATAGAAGTGTTAGAGAAGCATGCTGATTGGACAGATGCATTTTTAACAAAACATCATAGTATCACAGATGATACTGTTATGGATATCTTACATGATGAAATTGGTAAAGTGTTTATGAAGGTATTAGAAGATGCAGGTGTTTATAAGAGAACAAAAGAAGGTCAAGAAGGGTTCTTGAGATTTCTTGGAAGTTTGTAAAAGAATAAAAATAAAATATAGATAAGAGTAAAGTAAAAGTATCAATTTGATTGGGAAGTGTAATCAAATTGGTATTTTTTTATTTTACAATGATTATAATAAAAATCATACGTGAAAAATATAATTTCTAAATCAAAGAAAATAGAGGTGTATAGTATAAAAAAAGTAATTAAGCCTGAATTATTCATGATAATTCATTAAACGGCATTTCACACCGCATAGTTACTGTATTTCTTGTGATTTTTATTTTCACCCAATAGGTGAATTTATTTTTAAAATTTTCATAGAAAAAGAACCT
>JAWXVD010000037.1:0-26526 GCA_044425705.1 Eubacteriales bacterium
ATATTACAAAATTGCTTCCTTGGTCAGAAAATATTCCATCTAATGTAAAAATTAACCTTCCACAAGAATCATAACGATTTGTGGAAGGTTTTTCAATGCGTGCTATCTTTCACGCTTACGATCGTAAGGTACAAATTACCGTGTGAAAAATCTTATTTTTCACACTACTTCATTCGTATCTATATTCTTTGAAATCATTAACCTTTAACAGATCCAACAGTTAAACCTTTTACAAAGTATTTTTGGAAGAATGGGAAAACAAGCATCATAGGACCAGCCGCTACAACAGACATTGCAAAACGCATATTTTCACCAGGAAGATTCTCAAAATCTGCAAGAGCCGACATACCCATAGCCTGTGCTGCCAATGTCTTAACAAATTCAATTTGATCTAGAATTCTCTGTAATAAATACTGTAAGGTATATAAATCTTGATTCGTAATATAAATCAAACTTGTCATCCAGTCATTCCACTTGTCAAGTAAGATTAATAAAGAAACTGTTGCTAATACTGGTTTTGAAAGTGGCAATACAATTTGGAAAAAGATACGTAGCTCTTTTGCTCCATCAATCTTCGCAGAATCCACTAAAGCATCTGGTAATTGCGAGAAAAATGTTCTAAGTACGATAATATACCAAGCTCCTACAAGTGATGGTAACACATAAATCCAAAAGGTATCTTTTAATCCTAACCATTTAGAATTTAAAATATAGGTAGGAATCAAACCACCATGGAATAACATGGTAAATAAAATCATAAACATAATTGGACCACGTAATACGAAGTTCTTTCTTGATAATGGGTAAGCACACATTGCCATAATTAATGTTGCTGCAGCCATAGTGAGAAACGCTTGTGCTGCCGTTACTATATACGCTTTAATAACCGCTGATGGATCAGCAAAAATTGCCTTATAAGCTTCTAATGACCATGATTCTGGAAATAATAGGAATCCATTGGCTTTAATACCCACTTCTGGAGTAAACGATATGGAAATAACTAACAATAATGGGAGCAAAAATATAACAAAAGAAGATATTAATAAAACTGTCGCTATAACTTTGCTAATTAGCTCATCTTTACGAGATACTTTACTATTCATATATGACCTCTCTTTCATCTATTAAACATATTAATAATACTATAATTTAGAAACATTTCTTTTAGAATAAAGATGCTTCTGGATCTACTTTTCTCACAATCAAGTTAGCTGCTACGATACAAACAAATCCAACTACTGATTGTACTAAACCAACTGCCGTTGACATCGCGTAGCTTCCATCCTTTAATCCACGATAAATATAAGTATCGATAACATCTGTTGTAGCATATATTGAACCTGAATTACGTGGAATTTGATAGAATAAACCAAAATCTCCTCTAAAAATACTTCCCAAACTAAGAATCAATAAGATAATAATAATACCCTTAATGGATGGAATAGAAATATACCAAATCTTTTGTAACTTTGATGCACCATCTAAGTCAGCTGCTTCAAATTGTTCTGCATCTACTGACATAAGAGCCGCATAATACATAATGGCATCAATACCAATTTTTTTCCAAATAGCCATAAAAGGAATAATAAATAACCAAACCTCTGGAGTCGTATACCAACTTAATGGTTCTGCACCAAAAAATCCACGAATTTGATTAAATACACCATTGTTAATTTCAAAACAAGCATATGTTACGAAACCAACAACAACCCATGATAAAAATCTAGGCAAAATCGCTAGTGTTTGAATAATTTTAATTGACATCTTACTTTTAATTTCAAATAATAACAAGGCGAGAATAACACCGCAAACAATACTTAAAACAATATTTAATGAAGCATATCCTACTGTATTTCTAATAATACGTCCCATATCATTTGATTTAAATAATACATCAAAGTTATCCAATCCACACCATGCACTACCAAATACACCATCTTTAAAATTATATCGCTTAAATGCTAAAACAAGACCTGACAAAGGCACATAACCCCAAATTATGGTACAAATAACTGCAGGGAGGCATAACATGAAAAGACTCAGCTGACTGGTTATCTTATTGCTTTTTCTATAATTTATAACATTCCCCTTACTTTTTATATTTGACATACATCATCCTCCTTACAATTTAATGGTGCTCTAGACACCAAGGGCAATACCTTTCTGTCCAGAGCACTAAATTTTCCATTCTAGTAACTTTACAACTTATTTGAATTCTGCATCAATTTGAGCTTGGAAATCTGCAAGTAAATCAGATAATCCTAATGTTTCTAATTTAGCTAAGAATTCATCATATTTTTCTGGTGTATATTCACCTGCCATAAATGGTGTTACATATTCATCAATACATGCACGAAGTGATGTAATCGCTGCATCATGAGCTGTTAAATCTAAGTTAAATCCAATAATTGGAGATGACATAGATGCGTCAATCATTTGACCATAAGCTTCGTATTGATTTGGTTTTTGACCTTCTGTCAAGTAAGATGTATGTGTATTACCTAACATCCAAACTGCCATACCATATGTATCATCTTCTGCGTATCCAGCATCTTCTGTGAAGTATGCATAATCAGCTCCATCAACTGTTTCAATTGTATGGTGAACACCTTCGATACCGAATGTTAACAATCTCTTAAGTTCTTTACCTTCTTCTGTGTACATAAGTTCAATAACATCCATAGCTACTTCTGGATTAGCTGCTGTATAAGGAATACATAAACCATCTGAAGAACCAGCAGATACTAATGGAGTACAGAAAGGAACTACTACATATTCATCAGCCCAGTCAGCTCTTACGTGGTTAAGATCATAATCTGTACATGTTGGGTCATCAGCATTTACATAGTTATGGAACCAAATTAAATTTCCATCAGCATTTGTGTTTTCAAATTGACGTGGATTATCCATACCTACAAGGTCATTTCTCATCCATCCTTTATCTTTCCACTCAGCTAATTTAGCATAGAAGTTTTCCATGTGTTCTTGTGCATATGGGTTAAGTACTGTTAAATCCCATTCTGTATCTGGAGTTGCTGGAACTGCAAGACTTGCTGGGAATTTACCATATGTTGCACCTTTTACTAATTCAAGACCATCGTTCATTCTGGCTACATATGGGCTGAATCCTGAACCGATAGCTCCGTCAGCTTCTGCATTTGCCATATATGTTTCAAATACTTCATACATTTTATCTGTGTAGTAGTTGATATCAGAGTTTTCATAGTAATCTGCCATAGCTTCTTCGTATAAATCTACTGGGAAGTAAGCATCAAAAGCTGTTTGAGAAGTATACATACCTTCTACCCAGTGATGCATTTCAATTTTTGGTAAGTAAGCTAATTCACCATTTACTGTAGCACCTTGTACTAAGAATTCTGGGATAGCTGCTAATACGTCAGCATCAACATATTCGTTTAAATCAAGGAAAGTACCTTGTGCATAGTATTGAGCTGTATCACACATATAGCCTTTCCAAGCTACATCAATTACTTCACCAGCTGCTAATGCTAAGTCAAATTTTTCTTTGTATTCTGGTGTTAACCAACGATCCATCTGTACAGTAACACCTGGTAAGATTTCTCCTAATTGTAAGTTGAATTCTTCCATAACCATATCAATATCTTTTTGGCTACTTCCACCATTTGCACATGTTACCCATCTGATAGTAACTGCTTCTGCTGGAGCTTCTGCAACTTCTTCTGCAACATCTTCTGCTGGAGCTGCTTCTTCCGTTGTAGCTGTGTCTGTTGTAGCTGTATCTGTTGATCCACAACCTACAAATGAAGATGCGATCATAGCTGTAGCCAATGCTAAAGCTGTAAGCTTTGTAAATTTCTTTTTCATTTAAAATCCTCCTTGTTTTTTTATATTTTTACTACTTTTTCATTATATTCCATTCATAAAGTTTATAAAATCTTAAATTTGTTTCATCATTTCACTATTGTTCTCTAAAAAACACTATTTTCATTTCGCACTAGTACTTTTGTGTTCTAGTGCTACCATCTATACGATTTATATATCATTTAGTGATGATCAGAAATTTTTCATATATATTTTCGTCATATTGCATAGATATCTTTTATTATTCCGCAACTTTCTGTTCGTTTTATTTATTTTTCGCACAAAAAGAGAGGTGCACGATAAAATTCTCATTTATCTTGCACCTCTCTTTTTTCATGTATTTCTTTATTCACTAATTGTTAAATAATTCATTTCACCTTTTACATCTTTTAATTCATATTCTTTCATTAATTCTTCTAGATATGACTCAACTCTTTCTGTAGATAACGATTCTTTAATTTCTGCATCTACTGTGTCATTTTTATATCTAGCCATAAACACTAAGAATGAATAGCTTTTTGTCTCTTCATTATATAAAATTGTGCTGTCTCCAGACTTTCTATCTGCATCAAATAACCATTCTGCCGTAGCTGAAATGACTGAACTTTGATTTAAGTCAGTAAAGTAACCACCATTTCCTTCATAAATGCTTTTTTGTGCTTCTCCTGACAATTCTACTGCTAAATCTTGAAAATTTTCTCCATCCACATATCTTGCTTCAAACTCTTCTACTGTACTTTTAGATAATTCTATAGCCTCCGTCTCCTCTTCTTCTGTCATATCATCTGTAGTGGTTGAAACTGCTGTAAAACTATAATAATCAACACTATCATATGAATCCGAATTTGCTGAGTAGGTCATATTAACCTCTAAATCATCTACACCTGCATTAGCTTGTAGTTCTGCATAATAAGCTTCTGCATAGAAAGAATTTTTAACCAATTCACCTACACTTTCCTTAGCTGCATATTCCCCATAATAACTAGTATAATATTCACTCTCAGTTATACTGTACTCTGCAATCACGGCTTCCACTTCCGCTAGAAATGATTCATACCCTGCCGTTGCATCATATGCAAAACCCGACTTTGTTCCCTCTTCTACAAGTGCAATCGTTCTTGTCATAGAAGCCACTGTCATTTCATCAAAATAATCTTTCCAAGTAATTCCCTCGGCATATTCTTGCTGTGCATAATCTACTGTGGAATCAAATCCTAACATGGAAAATATTTGACCGTAATCTGTCACAAATTGATTACTTGTCACATTAAAATAATATTCATATTCTGGCTTTGTGATTTCCACCTCACCTACCGTAAGATATGTGCCTGTCTTTACTTCATTGGCACTATAGATTGTCAATCCTATGCCACCTACTACGATAAAAATTAACAGTACTAAAACAGCAATGCCTGTTATTTTAGCTTTTTTTAAATCCTTCTTGTCCGCTTCTGCTTTTGCTTTTCTGTCTGCTATTTTCCGTTCATATTTCGTGATTACTTTTCCTTTTTCATCTTGTGCATTGTTCGCCATATTTCTCCCCTTTTCCCTCTGTTTATATCTGATATCTTCAGTTCATTACATTTTATATGATTTCAGTTTTTTTTACAAGAATTAAATTGCATCCCCAGCTAATGTTCCCTTTTACATGACTTGAATTTATTTCTTCTCCCATGAAACATCACTCTTGAATGATATATTCACCTTCTGCTTTACATGCAAAAGAAATACATCTTGTACCAAACAAGTTATCTTCTTCTGTAACAGGTACTTCTATCGTTGTATATACACCATTTTCTTCCATTACTTTTTCCAAAACTACAACAGGTTTTTTTGTTCGTAGTTTACAAGTATTATCAGTAAGAGAACAAATAGTAGCTTCTACTAATTCTCTTTCTTTCCACGAAACAGAAACTTCAAACCCACCTCTCGCTTTAATACCAGAAAGGCTTCCTTCTTTCCAATCTGCTGGTAAGGATGGTAAGAGACTGATTTCTTGTCCTTGTGATTGCACCACAAGTTCTGTCATAGCTGTTGTCATTCCCAAGTTACCATCTAATACATAAATTTCTTCTGTTACACAAAGTCCAAATAAGTTCTTTGCTACTGCATGACGAAACATATTCTGTAAATAGTCATATGCCTTTTCAGCTCTTTGTAATCTACCTTCAAATAACATCATCCAAGAAAGTGTCCATCCATTTTTTCCATCTTCTGGTTTTTGATGGGCAATACGTCTATCAATCGACTTCTCTGCTGCCTTTGCCAATTCTGGAGTTGTAAACTTTGTAATATCGTCTGCAGGATGAAGTCCAAACATATGGGCCATATGTCTATGGCCTGGTTCTGGTTCTATATAATCTTTCATCCATTCCATGATTTGTCCGTGGCTTCCTATTTTCACCGAATGAAGACGTTCCATAGTTGTTTGTAATTTTGCCACAAATTCTTTATCTACTTTTCCAGCAAAATCTTTATCTTTTTCTAAAATATCAGAAGCTTCCACTACGCGTCTAAACAAATAACGAATTAACATATTATCCATAGTTGGTCCATAGGTAAGTGCTGGTCTAATATCTTGTCTATGTTCTAAATAGTACCCATTTTCAGGAGAATGAGATGGGCAAGTTACAAGGTATCCATCAGGATCTTCTACCAAGAAATCTAATACAAAAAGAGCTGCTTCTGTTAACACATAATAATATTTCTTTAAAACTTCAATATCTCTATTATAATCATAGGTATCCCATAAATGAAGTGCCAACCAAGCACCGCCCAATGACCAAAATGCAGCACGATGAATATCTTGTGGTGCACAATCAGCCCAAAGATCTGTATTATGATGGGCTACAAAACCACGGCAACCATACATTTCTTGTGCAACTTTTTGTCCATTTGGCACCATACGTTCAATCAAATCATACATAGGAATGGCGCACTCACTCATATTACACATGTCGCTAGGCCAATATAGCATTTGTTGATTGATGTTAATGGTAAACTTACTATCCCATGGTGGACAGAATTCATGATTCCAAATACCACGTAAATTCATAGGCAAACTTCCCGCACGGCTAGATGCAATCTGCAAGTAACGACCATATTGATACAATAATACTTGCATACCTAAATCCTTCATATTTTCATCTTCATGATCTTTGATATTTTGTAATCTAACATCTGTTGGAAGTGCTTCAAAATCTTCTCCCGCTGCTAGCTCTTCATTCTTTAATGCAAACGACACACGATTGAAAATTTCTTGATAATCTGCAATATGTTCTTCTTTTATAGTTCCATAATCAAATCCCCTAGCATCTGCTAAATGTTTTTTCACGCAATCATTTACATTTTCTTCATAAAAACTAGTGGTTCCATATACATATAAAATCACTTCACTGGCTTTTTCCACTACTAAATGTTGACCCATAACAGAGATTTTTCCATCTTTTGACACAGCTGTTACACCACTAGCATAAGAAATTCCTTCATCTCCTAAATTTCCTTCTAGCAAGACAGTATGGTTTTCAACCTTATTGCAGACACCTCTAAAACGACCACGACCTAATCTAGCCGTAAAAGAAATTCTATTTGCTGCACTTGCTTGAAAACGAAATGCCATAATTTGCTGTGGAAAGCTTGCAAATGCTTCTCTTTCATAAGCTACACCATCTACCACAAAAGAAGTCTTACAAATAGCAGTACCTAAATCTAATTCTCTTGTGTATTTATCATATTCTACCGTGTTAGCTGGTTGTACAAATTCATCATCTAAAAATCCAAGCTCTTTATTATTACCTTGATGATAATAAAAATTCAAGTTCAAGTCTCCCAAAGGTTGATAAGGCCGTTCACTATCTGGTGTTGCTGTCATGGTTAAAAATGCTGTCTTTTCAGCCGCCCATACTTTTCCATCAAATACAAGAGAACGAAGTTTATCCAAAAAACCCTTTGCATCAGGATTCACTCGATTGATAAAATTTCCGTACCATAGTGAATCTTCATTTAAGACTGTACTTTCTGATTCCACACCACCGAATATAGTAGCCCCTAACTTTCCATTCCCAATGGCAATTCCCTCTAAATACTCTTGGCCTGGTTGTTGATACCATAGTTTCATATTTTTCTTCATTTCAAACCATCCTTTTGTTGTGAATCCTAATCTGAATTTTAGATTCTAATCTGGGATCACTAGTATTTCTCATGCTTGTCTATAAATATTTAGACTTTAAAAAAAAATAGCTCCCAACCAAAAAGCCGGAAGCTATTACAGCTTAATTAAACTGTGATTATTGTCCAAGTGAACTTTCTTATTAAAAGTACCACTATACTTATTTTGTCAACATATTTTGTACAAACATTCTTGCTACTGGATTTGTTTTCACACGGCTTGCAACGTCAAGTTGACAAACGATTACTTTACCTGTTCCTACAGATTTTTCACCAACTGCAATGGCTTTGCCCCATTCTTTTTTATCATTGGCATTACCTGTAGCTAAAATTTCTGTAAAGCTATCATCTACAAAACTATCATGAAGAATTGGTGTAATGCGGTCTAAGCTTTCATCATACCAATATTTGAAGTCTTCTGGGATAAATTCACTTACGTATTCATGACCAGTGTCTCTTGATACAAAGTGAAGTGGTAACATGGCACTAAATTTCACATCAATAGATGTTCCACATACATTGTATTCTCCATTAGGAAGTCTCATGAAGATTAATTTTGTACCAGCAGACACACGAGAGTCAATGGCTGTTTTATTGGCAACATAAGTATCATAGTCACTAATTAACATTGTTTTTGCTTCTTCTACGATATCATAACCCATATCTTTTACCAACTGTGCTGCTTCTACGCCAACAGGGCAAATGCTTGCTGTTTTCACTTCCATAGCTGGGAATACTTCTACTGTTTTAGTTGTCCAGTCAACCATCTTACCATAAGCATCTACTAATACTGTTCTAACAGTAAAGTCTTTTCTCTCACTTACCTCTGGGAAGGTAATTTCAATATTACCCAAGTTATTTACATCACATGCTGCCACGGAAACATCAATGCTTCCACCAAGCCCCATTTCATCTACTTGATATAGCACTTTATAGCTATTTAAAGCTTCTGCTGTATCATTACATACGAATGGTTGCATAGTGATGGTTGTTCCACCAAATACTTTTTTATATCGAGTACGAAGTGACATCAGTACTGGTTTCATCGCATTTCTAAATGTAAAGTAAGCTGGCTTTGGAGTACGTTCGTAATCCATAATTGTTTTCATCCAGTTTGATGGGAATGCATCAATAAATAAATGCACTGCACAAGTTACCATTAAAGGATTTCTTCTATAACATTCTGATTGCCATCCTAGAGATTCTGCTTGGTAAGCACGGCTCTTATCTGACCATTCTTGCATTGATTTTGGTGTTTCGAAGAAGAAGTAATGGAAGTTTCCAGTCTGTGCTCTTGTTACTTCATTTGGAGTCCATTCTGCTTCTCTACCTTCTGTTTGAATCCAGTGTTTTGGATAGTATTTTTGCATCACTTCTACTGTATCGATTCCTTCTGTACCGAATTCTCCACATCCGAAATGCCATCCTTTTTTAATAGGCATCCATTCACCTTCATTTAAAGCTCCGATATCTACACCATTTCCGTTATACCACATAGTGTAACAGTGGTTATCTGGTAATGTTGCACTTGGTGGATCGTAATCTCCATCTACATGCTTGATGGCACGATCAGGGTTATGCATTTTCACTACTACGTCTGCTGCTTCGAAGAATGACATCATATCTTTTCTGCTTAAGTTACGATGTGGTGCATTTTCTGCATTAGGGAATGGTTCATTAATGTAACTAACCATGATGTTACATGGATGGGCACGTACTAATAACTCCATTTCTCCTGCTTGTCTGATACATTCACAGTATTGATTGATTCTAATTTTACCGAATAATGGCATATCTGTTTGTGTCATAATACCAAGCATGTCACAATATGCATAGATTTCATCTTGTACTGGTCTTTGTGTTAAACGGAAGAAGTTCATGTTACAAACTTTTGCCAATAAGATATCAGTAATTAATTGTTCAAAATCACCTTTATAAACATCTTGTTGTTCGTGTCCCATAGTATTGGTTCCACGAAGGTGAATTTCTCTATCGTTAAAGTAAAGTTTTCCTTTTGGTTCACATTCTGTTTCGATTCTGAAAGTACGTACACCAAATTCTACTCCTTGCACGTCTTTTTGAATCCCATCACTATATACGCTCAATTGTGCTTGGTATAAATATGGTGTATCTAAATCCCAGATTTTTGCATTTTCAATGGCAAATGGAATTTTAAAGTAGTTCACACCTTTTCTTAATTGTAAAGTAACTGGCACACCTAATAAGTTGTCTTTTCTAGTCATGGCTTCTCCAAGACTATCTCCAACACCGATTTCTCTTTGAGTAGATGGCACATAATTTTGGTCTTCCAATACAGTTTCTGTAAAGTTTTGGCCAAATACCGAGAAGGTAAAGCTTACGTCCTTATCACCATTTTCTGTACTGAATACTTCTGCCCAAAGTTCCATATTTTTGTAGTCGGCCATTGGTCTTACAAAAAGGTTTTGTAAGTATACATTGCTTCTTGTTTCAATAAATACTTCTTGGAAAATCCCCATTCCACCTGGACAGTGATGCCATCCTTCTTCTGGTTCATCAAATCCCATACCTGTAGCAGCATAAATTTTATCACCATGACCTGAAAGCATAGCAAAGTCATTGTCAAGACGGATAAATAATTCATTTTCGCCAAGGTGTACATATTTTGTAATATTAAAATCAAATGGTGCGAAAAATCCTTCATGTCTACCGATAAATTCTCCATTTACCAATACGCTTGCAATATAATCTGCGCCTTTGAAACATACGTGAATGGTTTCTTGATTCATCATTTCTTCTGTTACTTCAAATGTTGTTTTGTAGTAAGAAGTAAAGGCACCAACTGGACCGTCATAATGTGGTACTTTCATTTCTTTCCAGTCCGCATCATCTTCCATTTTAAATAAAAAATCTGTTAATGTGTGTTTGATTCTTGTTTCTGTCATTTTTGGAGCTAATTTTTCCATAAATGGTGCAAAACGCACTCTTTCTTCAGCTACTTTTGCATATAACTCTTCTGCTGTGTCCATTTTCTTTTCACAATATTTCGTGATGTCTTCTATCTGTGACAAAGAAAATGTAACATCTGGTGTTGCAAGAACTGGTGGTTTTTCCATCCCTTTCACGTCAAAATCTTGACTCATGGATGCAATATTTGCAAATAAATCATTCTTTTTACTCATGCTTTTTCTCCCTTTTATCTGTATAATCACACAAACATTTATATGAATTGTGGAGGATTCATGAAATACTCCACAACCATGGTTTATTTCATTTCAAAACTATCACCCTTACGTAAAGTAATTTCATATATACTTCTCTTATCATCTACTTTTACCATTTCATGGCTTGCAGACAATGTATTTACCACTTCATCTGAAAGTGCAATTCTCAATACTTTGCCAAGTGTACTTTCCACTTTAATATAAGTAGTTTTTCCTGCTTCTCTTTGGGCGCTTACCATAAACCCACCTTCTGCTAACAATTTATCAAAAGATACTTCACTCCAAGCTGAAGGTACTGCTGGAAATACTTCAATGGCATCCCCAAAGCTATGTAATAACATCACATGAATTGCTTCTGCTGATGAAATTGGTGTTTCAATAACAGGACCTTTTTCTGAATACATGGTGTTTGAAGATGCAAATGCACCTAAACCATTTAATAATTCTAACGCTTTATCTCCATCTTTCAGACAAGCCATCATGCTACTAGAAAGAGTAAAGCTAAATCCTTGTAATCCACCTTCCATACCCATCCAATGGTTAATAGAACGCGTTGCTAATTCTACTTCTTCTGCATTATTAAAATCGATTGTTTTCAATGGATAAATCATCATCAAATGTGCAGGATGTCTATGAGACACTGCAAATGGAATATCAGCTCCTACACGGTATCCATTTTCATCTGTAGGATATGGTGCTAAGTTTTCTCTTAAGTTAATCCATTCATCAACCAATTCATCTTCCATACCAAACTCTTCATTTAATTCTAGAATACGATCAAGTCCCCAGTAAAGAAGTGCTAATGTATAGTTACAATCTTTGATTGGATAATTATTATGTCCTTTTACAGATGGATATTCTGGTGAGCTAGTATCCATTAAATGTAATACACCATTTTCATCTTTTTCGAGTAATGCACGGCAAGTATTAATGGACATTTTCAAGTATGGAAAAATGAGTTCTCTTACTAAATCTTCATCTCCCACCATTTTATGTTTCATATCAACTGTATAAAGTGCCCAGAAAATATTTCCAAGTTCTCTCGTGTCTGGCCATGGACAAAGTAACATTCCTGGTGAAGTAGCACGTGGAATATACATACCATCTTCAATTCCTAAAGGTCTTGCATTTTCAATCAAGTTTTCTTTATTGGCTTTTAATACTCTAATGAGAGATTCTAATAATTCCATTCTGTTGGCTGTACAAAGTGGTGAATACGATAATTCCACATTTAAGTTCCAAACAGTAGTAGGCCATGGTGTATCTGTCATAAATGGTCCTTGTGAATCTAAAACCACACCATTTTCTCTCATAGAACATGCTAATTTATAAATTTGAATCCAGTAGAATTGTTTCCACATAGAATCATTCATATCTACGAAACTTCTTTGATAATAGGTATGCCACCATTCTGTATGTGCTTCTAAAATTTGTTCCTTATGATCATAGAAATAAATGGCATCATCTACCGCTTTATCAATAGCCACATTTTTTTCCATCTCATTTTGTACACTCACATAGATTTCATATACATTTTCTGTTTGTTTTGTTTTCCAAGCAAGTACACAAGCACCTTCTCTTTTCACTTCACCACTAGCATCATTGATAAATTCTTGCACACTATACATGGTATGTTTCTTATGGCTAATGTATGGTTTTGGTGGTAACAACGAACGATGTACTGGTTTCGTAGAGAAATAAATTCTATCACTGATTCCATGAACCGGTTGTACACTAAGATTAATTTCTTCTTCCCCTGATACTTCTACTCTGATATAAATTCCATCATTTGTTCTAGGAATATAACTTGTATAAGTTACTTCTCCTGTTTTTGTAGTAATTTTTCCTGAAGCCTTTGCATTCCATAAATGCATTCTCATTTCTTCTGAAACAATTTCTCCGTTTACTTCTAATAAAATATTGCCAATCGGCACTCTAGGGAATGCCCAGTCGATACCTTCTAAAAAATTATGGGCAACTACATCATTACGACCGATCTCCCACATAGTTGTCTGTGGAGCTTCTTTGTATATCATGGTTCCTACCATACCATTTCCAAGAAAAACTCCATCATCCCATTCTCTACGATACCCCCTCACTAAACTGTGAATACGTTCATCCGCCTTATAATAACCACCTTTATAGGTTACTTCTTTTTGACATAAGTCTAATTCGTCTAAAAAAGCTTCCCAATTCACTTGATTTGTCACAACCATTACCTCCTAGCAATCTACTGCCATATATCATAACTACTCCTATGTATTTGTAGCTATATTTTCTTTTTATCACAACTTATGTATCCTTATATCCCTATGCCATAACCCCTAAACATTGTTGTCTTACTGCTATCAACTCAGGATAACGCTCATCTGTATCTCCCAATGCTTCTTTGGTAGCATCTAATTGTTTCGTTAAGGCAATTGCGATTTCTTTATATGCTAGATCATCGTATACATTTGTTGTTTCATATGGATCTTTTTCTAAGTCAAACAATTCCCAACCTGGAGTAGATGGTGGATTATCACTACCTGCATCAAGGCTTAATCCATAGAAGAAAATCAATTTATATTTTTGTGTACGAATACCATAATGGGCTGGATTATCATGATGTGTTAAATGTACCCAATATCTATAGTAGATACTGTCGTTAATTGGTGCATCAGAACTTCCATTTAACAATCCTCTAAAAGAATGTCCATGCATACATTCTGGTTTTTCAATTTCTGTATAATCAAGAAGTGTTGCTGCATAGTCATAATTAGCAATAATACTTTCAACCACTGTACCAGGTTTAATTTCTTTTGGATAACGAATCAAAAATGGCATTTGAATAGACTCTTCATAAATCCAACGTTTATCAATAAAATCATGTTCTCCTAAAATCATACCTTGATCAGAAGTATAGATAATCACTGTGTTATCCAGTTCTCCCTCTGCTTCTAAGTAGTCTAAGAGACGTCCTACATTATCATCAATACCTTTAACAGTTCTCAAATAATCTTTTAAGTATTTCTGGTAAGCAACTTTTGTTTTTTCTGTGCTAGTCATGCCTTCCATATCGATGCCACCAGTGCACCAATCACTTGGGTTTTCAAATAATTTCACATAGCTTCTCACCTTACTTCTTTCAGAAACAGAAGTACCTCGGTCTCTCGTAGCTTCTGAACGAAGTGCATGATCTTCCCACAAAGTATCTGGTTCAGGAATCTCTACCCCATCAAAAATATGTTCATATCTTGGATGATATTCAAAATTATCATGAGGTGCCTTATGTTGACACATCAACATAAAAGGTTTATCCTTATCTCTTTCTTCTAACCATTTTAGAGATTTATCTGTCACAATGTCTGTTACATAACCAGTCTCATGGGTCCCTAAATCATTTTGCTTATGAGTACAAATGTCACTCCAATCAAAACCTGTTTCCATAAACCAAGGATTCCAATAACTTCCTTGTGATGGAAATATACTATAATAATCAAAACCCTGTGGTTCTGAATGTAAATGCCATTTTCCAATTACTGCCGTTTGATAGCCTGCCGCCTGCATCAATCTTGGATAGGTAATTTCATTGGTATCCATGGTATCTGAAAGCACCCTCACTCCTGTTTCATGAGAATATCTTCCTGTTAAAATCGTCGCTCTACTTGGGGTACAAAGCGCGTTAGTACAAAAACATTGTTTTAACATACCCCCTTCTTTTGCTAGTCGATCAATATTGGTTGTCTCCATCACCTCTTTTAGTCTAGAATCATAAGCACTGATTCCATTGGCTGCATGGTCATCACTCATGATATATAAAATATTCGGTCTTTTTTCCATTATTGTATATTCTCCTTTCCTGCTTAACATCCATTTTTCAACCTAACTCCCTTATGGTGTACATCGTAATCTTCACACTCATCTATTCTTAGAATACCACACTAAAGAAAAATAGTTTTTAATAAATTTATTACATAGTGATACTTTTATATCTTTTATAAAATATAAAATATTAGTTACTGTTTCACCTATGTTGCAAATACAACCTCAAAAATTTTATATATCTTTAAGTTTACTTACACAAAAATTGAAAATATGCTAAATTTATTTATACATATGAAACTAAGCAAAAATTCTATGCTTTAATCACAAGAAAATTCCCATATATAATGGCAAATGAATAATGCCATCTTTAACCTGAACATCTTTCGTATATAAGATATATTTTTCACCTATTTGACTTGAAAATTTCTTTGCGAACTTATCCAAGGAAGAATGTGAACGATAATTTCCAGATTTAACCTCTATGGGGCATATTTTCTTTCCTTTCTTTATCAAAAAATCAATTTCCATATGATTCGCTCTATTATTTGTATCATTTCTAGAATAAAAATATAACCTATGGCCATTAATACGCAACATCTGCGCCACAACATTTTCCATTATCATACCTTCATTAATATCAAGTCTATTAAATAAAACTGCCTTATATAATTCGTTATCTGTAAAAGAACCACTTAAAAATGCTTGTGTTACCAGTAACCCTGTATCCCCCATATAGCATTTTTGTGTAGTTACATCTTCACTTATTGCTAATGCAGCATTAGGGTCAGTTGCATTAAAACAAGTATTTACAATCATAGCTTCATGTAACCAAATAAAAGAATCTTCATAGTTCCTAAAACGTGCTGCCGTAGATATAGATGATAGCTTATACTTTTTTTCTTTTTTAGAAAGTTGACCTGGTATACCATCAAAAATAGCATATACTTTATCTTCATATCCTTGTGCAAATTTCACCACATCTTCTCTATACAAACTTAATATTCTACGTTTTACTCTATCTGATTGTTCAAAATTTTTTCCATCTATAAATGCCAACACTGATTGTGGCATTCCCCCTACTAAAACATATTGTCGAAAATCATTCATAATCTTTCTATGCAATGCTTGACCTAACGGAATTTTCTCTTCAAAGCACTCTTTCATTAGTGGAATATTATTTTTTTCTCCAATTGCCCATAAAAACTCTTCAAAATCTAATGGATACATGGATACATGCTCCTCTTCCGACGGAATGATAATATCTTGTACGTTTTTTTTCAATCGAATCAAAGAACCTGTTTCTATATAATCAAATCTACCATCTGCTACTAAATATTTTATTAACTGCCTAGCTTTGGGAAATTGTTGTACCTCATCAAATACAATAAGAGAATGCCTTTCCTCCAAATTCACTCCATAATAAGCAGATAATTTAGCAAAAAATAAATCTAGATTAGTAAAATCTTTTTCAAATAATTCTATAATATCTTTAGATACATTTCCAAAATCAATAACAATATAACTAGTATATTCATTATAAGCAAATTGCTCACACAGATAACTCTTTCCAACACGCCTAGCGCCATCAATCATAAGTGCTGTACTTCCTTGACTTTCCTGTTTCCAAGACAAAAGCCTATGATACAACTTTCGCTTTAATATGCAATTATTTTTCATTCTTACATCCATGCCTTTCTCTCAAATATATGAGTATACTATAATGTAAGGGTCAAAAATATTTTAACCCTAGATACTTACAGATAACTATACTCTAGTCTATCCTTTCATCTATATTTTATACTTGATATAACGAAAAAGCAAGTTGTTATATTGATATATGGCACGAAAAAGCAAGTTGATGCATTTAGTTTTTGCACGAAAAAGCAAGTTGTTATATTGCTCTCTTCTCTGATTCAATCCCATACCGTGTCAACTTCCTCATCACGATAAAATAACATGGCAAAATTGGAATTAACGTGAACATCCAAGAAATCGGATTGCCAAATCGAATGGCATTCATTCCAAAAATCGAACCAAATCCAAATACTACAATTAATTTGCCTGCTACTTCTGTGCAAGAACTTAGCATGTTAATAAATGCTCTTCCCAATCCACGAACGGAACTTCTATATACCTCTAATACACCAAGTACTGGATAGAACCAACAAACTGCATAGAAGAATAAATGACAAGCATGTTCCATTTCTAGTGAAATCTGTTCTCCTACAAAAAGCTCTACCATTGGTTGAAATAATAAATTCGCTATTAAAATGCAGACTACAGAATAGCAACCAGCAATTGTATTTCCCACTCGCACGCCTTGTTTAATTCTAGCAATATTACCTGCACCATAATTTTGTGCCACAAAAATTGCCATAGTCGTTCCTATCGCCAAATACACTAGCATAATTAAACTAGATATTTTACCAATCACTGCAGCGGCAGCTAAATATACTTGACTATATTGATTCATGGCAATTTGTGTAAATACATTTCCTACTTGAATAATAGCAGCTTGCATGGCTACTGGAAAACCCATTCCCAATAATTTCTGAAGCATGCTCCACTCTAATGCAAAGTCGCCTTTTTGGAAGTGTATTTCTGGATATTTTTTGATCACTACAAGAGAACATCCTAGTGCAGACACCAACTGGGAAATGATCGTGGCATATGCCACCCCTTCTACCCCCAGTCCAAGTACTACAATAAATGTAATATTCAATACTACATTGCTGACTGCGGAACCCATCATAAAATACACAGGTGTTTTACTGTCTCCCATATTTTGTGAAATAATGGATGATAACTGAAATAGAAATACTGCTGGCATTCCCATATAAACAATCATTTGATAAGAATAGATATCATCATAAATTGCAGGAATGGTATTCATTAAGTGCAGCCACATATGATTTCCTGCCATAAAAATTGTCATAATAACTGCCAATACAGCAACCGCTAACACGCACACATGTGCCAAATAATGTCTGATTTTTTGCTGATGTCCTCGTCCAAATTCCTGTGCTAACACAACTCCGAACCCTTGCACCATTCCAATACCAAGTCCATTTGCTACAAATACTAAAGTTCCTGCTGCTCCTACTGCTGCCAAGGCATTTTCGCCAAGATATCTTCCTACAATAATGGTATCTACAATATTATAAAGACTATTAAATAGGTTTCCTCCGATTACAGGTAACATAAAAGAAATAAATATTTTCCATATGTTGCCCTCTGTCATCTTGACAGTATTTCTGTTTCCTTTCATGATAGTAATCCATCCCTTTCTCAAAGTCTGGCAACTTTGGACCGCAAGGTACAAATTTCCGTGTGAAAAATCTTATTTTTCACACTATCCTCCACGAGATTCTAAAAAAGTGCCATTTAGCCTTAGACCAAATGGCACTTTCAAATCTATCTTTGTACACGTCCTGAACCGTTTCCACCTGCAAGTTTCAACACTTCATCCATTGTTACCATATTGGCATCTCCTTCGATAGAGTGTTTCAAACAAGAAGCTGCTACTGCGAACTCGATTGTTGCTTGTGAATCAAATTCATTTAAAGTACCACAGATTAAACCTGCACCAAAACTATCTCCACCACCAACACGGTCTACGATATGCATTTTGTATTTTTTGCTGAATACATAATCTGTACCATCGTATAACATTGCTGACCAATCATTATCATTTGCTGAAATAGATTCACGAAGTGTAATTGCCACTTTGCTAAATCCAAAACGATCTGCCAATTGTTTTGCTACATCTTTATATCCTTCATGGTTTAATTTTCCTGTTGTTACGTCCGTTCCAGTTGCATGAATACCAAAGATATCTGCTGCGTCTTCTTCATTCGCAATACATACATCTACATAGTTACAAATTTCACCCATGACTTCTCCAGCTCTTTCTTTTGACCACAATTTATTTCTGTAGTTTAAGTCACAAGAGATTTGTGCACCAGCTTCTTTTGCTGCTTTACAAGCTGCAACACAGATTGCTGACATTTCTTCACTTAATGCTGGTGTAATTCCTGTAAAGTGGAACCAATCTACGCCTTCAAAAATTTCTTTCCAGTTAAATTCTCCTTCTTTTGCTCCAGCAATAGAAGAACCTGCTCTATCATATACTACTTTAGATGGTCTTTGAGAAGCACCTTTTTCTAAGAAATAAATGCCAACTCTATCGCCGCCACGAACGATTCCTGTTGTATCTACTCCATATCTTCTTACTGCGTTGATTGCTGCTTGACCAATTTCATTATTAGGTAATTTTGTAATAAATTTTGCATCAAATCCGTAGTTTGCTAAAGAAATAGCAACACTAGATTCTGCTCCACCATACGTTGCTCCAAAATTTTCTGCTTGTACAAATCTATAATATCCTTCTGGGGCAAGACGCAACATAATTTCTCCAAATGTCACAATTTTTTTATTCATTTTTAATTTCTCCATTCATTATAATCGTTTTTACTATTTAAAATCATTTTTCAACGTATTGCATATAACAGCTTAGCCTTCCTTTTACATTCGTCACTAAAGTAACTACTTTAAGGTGTAGCCCTATCCTATTATCGAAAGTACTCCACCGCATTGTTGTAAGAAATATTTTCTACAACTTTCCCTACATGTTCCATATCTGCTGGATATTCTCCATTTTCAATCCAGTCTCCAATCATATTACAAAGAATACGACGGAAATATTCATGTCTTGGGAATGATAGATAACTTCTTGAATCTGTTAACATACCAATAAATGTACCAAGTACACCTTGGGTAGCAAAAATTTCGATTTGTTCTTTCATGCCACGGATGTGGTCATTAAACCACCAAGCTGTTCCAAATTGCATTTTACCTTGCACACCTTCTTCTTGGAAGTTTCCTGCAATGGATGCAAGCATGGTACAATCTTTCGGATTCAAACAATAAAATACTGTTTTAGGCAATAAATCTTCTTTTTGCATTTCACTCATAATCTTATTTAACAATGGTGCATAATTGAAATCTTGTAAGCTATCCGCTCCAATGTTTTCACCTGCTGCTACCAATAATTTTTCTGAGTTGTTACGAATCGCACCGATGTGGATTTGCATTACCATATCACGTTTTGCATATTCTTTTCCAAGCGCGATTAAAAGTGCTCCTCTGTATTGGCTACATTCTCTATCTGATGGCATTGTTCCTTCTTTTCTCTTTGCTAAGATAGCATCTAAACAGTCCTCACAAGTTGGTTCATAAATATTTAACTCTAAACTATGGTCTGTAACCACACAACCTGCTTCTTTAAAGAAATCAAGGCGCTCACAAAGAGCTGCTACCATATCTGCAAATGTTGTAATTTTCATGCCAGCTGCTTCTTCTAATAACGCTACATAGTCATTAAAGTCAGCTTTTTCAATGTTGATGGCTCTATCTGGTCTAAAAGTAGGCAATACTTCTAAACGATTTTCTACTTCTTTTAATTTTTTATGATATTCTAATGTATCGATTGGATCATCTGTTGTACACAACTTCACTACGTTTAACATAACCAATAGATTTCTAATAGAAAATTCTTTTGTTTGTAATTTTGCGTTAACTTGATCCCAAATTTCTTTGGCATTGGCTTCATTTAATACTTTGTCAATTCCAAAATATCTTTTTAATTCTAAATGGCTCCAGTGATAAAGTGGATTTCCAATAGCACCTTCCAAAGTTTTGACATATGCCATGTAGCGATTGTAATCGTCTTGTTTACCTGTCATGAATTTTTCTGGATATCCACATGCTCTCATAGCTCTCCATTTATAATGGTCACCATCAAGCCATGCTTGCGCAATATTTTCGTAATTGCTATCTTCAAAAATTTCTTTTGCAGATAAATGATTATGAAAATCAAAAATTGGCATTTTACTGGCATAATCATGGTATAAAATTCTACTTGCTTCTGTTTTGAGCAAGAAATTATCATTCATAAATGTTTCCATTGTTTTTTCCTCTTCTTATTTTCCCAAACTGTTGCATATCATACCACACAACACTTTGTTCTATCAATCATATATTTTTATAATACGTATTTGTCAAGTGTAGCTTGAATTGCACCAACACCTGCAAGCATTTCTACAAAATATGTTTCCACTAATTCTCCAAGTCCTACTGCATATAAATCCATTCCAAAAATAGCTTCATTGCTTAAAATACCAGCTACTTTTTCATGAATATCTGTATCCCCAAACGAAATACCTGCTACTTGTGGACATACTACGTCTAACATAGGATCTGCACTAAGTTCAAATGCTTCTCCTTTATCATTGATCCCCATCAAATAACGAAGCCATCCTGCAAATACAAGTGGAATCATTTTAATATCTGCCACATGTAATTCTTCACTTGCTACATAAGCTTTGATTGTTTCTCCAAAACGAATGCCTAATTTTTGTGAAGTATCTGTTGCGATTCTTTGTGGAGAATCTGGCATAAATGGGTTTGGAATTCTCTTTGTTAATACTTCATCGATAAATACTTTAGGATCTAAAATTCCAGGATGTACTACTACTGGCAATCCTTCTACATAACCGATTTTTTCTACCAATGCTTTTAAAGTTGGATTTTCCATTTCTTTTGAAATCAATTGATAGTCTAATAAACAGCCAAATACTGCAAGTGCTGTATGAAGTGGATTTAAACAAGTACAAACTTTCATTTTTTCTACTTTATCCACTACACTTCTCTCTACAAATTGAATGCCACCTGCTTCTAATGCTGGTTTTCCATTAGGAAAATCATTTTCAATAATTAAGTATTCACATTCTTCTGCATTTACAAAAGGTGCTACATATGTATTTTTGCTTGTGATAGCTGGTTCTAATTCTTCTATGCCATCTTGTGCAAGCATTTGTTTTACGCTTTCATCTGGTCTTGGTGTGATTTTATCAATCATAGTCCAAGGGAAGCTTACTTTATTTCCATCATTTAGATAAGAAACAAATCCTTCTTCTACCTTACCATTTGCCAACCATTTATCTGCAATTTCAAGTACAGCTGCTTTTAACTTATCTCCATTGTGAGAACAATTATCCATGCTTACCATAGCGATTGGTAAGGCTCCATTTACATATCTAGCATATAATAGAGCTACTACTTTTCCCATGTAACTATCAGCTAAAGCTGGACCATTAACAAAATCTGCTGCTACATTTGCTAAATATTCTCCTTTTCCATCTACAAGAGAATATCCTTTTTCTGTAATAGTAAAGCTTACCATTTGCAAAGATTCTTTTGTGAAAATTTCTTCCAATCTAGCAAATTCTACTGCATCTTTATGATCTACTTTTACAGATTCTAACACACTAGCAACTACTGTTTTTTCAATTGTTCCATTAGCCTTTAATGTTGCTAAAATACCAAGTTCATCATGTGGGCGATTCATTTTTTCTAGAATTTCATAATCATAACCTTCTGCTACGATTAATCCTCTATCAAGAACACCTTTGTTTAATAAATTTTGTACCACGTTAGCTTGGAATGCACGGAAAATATTTCCTGCTCCCAAGTGAATCCAAAACGGATTTTCTTTTGTATTGGCTCTTACTGTTTCTATATCGAATGCTGGAAGTGCATATCCCTTTTCTTCCCACTCACTTTTGTTTTGTAATCCTTCTAATGTAAGTTTCATGATTTCCTACTACTCCTATCATTTTCTTTCAGTAGGCTGAAAATATTATTTGCAACCTATTTCTTATCCTTGCTATCCTAATACATCCTTATTTGCTGCTTTTTACGATTGCTTCCCAAAGTCCATTTAAATACGTTGCACCCAGTGCTCTATCATATAAACCATATCCTGGCATAGCTACTTCATCCCAAATCATTCTACCGTGGTCTGGTCTGATTGGTCCTGTAAATCCAATATCATGTAACGCTTTCATAATTTCGTACATATCAAAGTTTCCATCACTTGATAAATGAGCTGCTTCTTCAAAATTGGTAGGTGAATGGAATTTTAAGTTTCTTACATGTGCAAAATGGATTCTTCCTTCTAATGCACGAATCATGTCTGGAAGATCATTTTGTAAGTTTGTTCCATAACTTCCTGAACAGAATGTTACACCATTATGTTTGTTATCTACCATTTTCATCATTCTTAAAATGTTTTCTTTGTTGATGATAATTCTTGGTAAACCAAATACACTCCATGCTGGATCATCTGGGTGAATTGCCATATTAATATCATATTTATCACACACAGGCATAATTTTTTCTAAGAAGTATTTTAAATTTTCGAATAATTTATTATCATCGATTTCTTTGTACATAGCAAATAATTCTTTTACTCTTGCCATTCTTTCTGGTTCCCATCCTGGCATAACATAACCATTCATGTCACCACCGATAGAATCAAACATTTCTTCTGGATTCATGGCATCTACCGCTTCTTGTGTATAAGCAAGTACAGTAGAACCATCTGCTCTTTCTCTAGCAAGTTCTGTTCTTGTCCAGTCAAATACTGGCATAAAGTTATAACATACCATATGAATGTCTTCTTGTCCTAAATTTTCAAGTGTTTCTATATAGTTTGCAATATACATGTCTCTGTCTGATGCACCAGTTTTAATGGCATCATGAATATTTACACTTTCAATACCTGCAAGCTCTAATGCAGCTGCTTCTACTTCTTCTTTCATTGCACGAATGTCTTCTCTACTCCAAACTTCACCTGGTACAGAATCATATAATGTTGTGATTACTCCTGTTACGCCAGGAATTTGACGAATTTCTTTTAAGGTAACAGAGTCATGTTTTGCTCCATACCATCTTAATGTCATTTTCATACTAATAACCATCCCTTTCTCTCAGCAGTGGAAAAATCTTATTTTCACACTGTATTTATTCTTTTCTCTTAGTCGGTTAAAATTTCCCACTCATCATTATTCATCTATTTCTTTATTTTTGTACAATATGTAATGCAAATCCACTTACTTCTTCATCTAAGTAAACAACTGTCATTTTTCCGTTTTTGTATTGTGCTGTATCCATATTAAATGTTACACCTAAAGATGATAAATAATAGAATGCACGGTCTACGCTGTTTGTTGCAATAGCAATATGTCCATTTTTACCTAAGTAAGGTGATTTCATCATTTCAAATAAAGTTCCTGCAAAGATAGAACTATTTCCCACTTTATTTTCTAATGCAAATAAGGTTGATACTCTATTGGCACTAGCTGTTGCTTCTTCTTCATCTCCACAATTGATGCCCACATGTCTCAATTCGAATCCAAGCATTGTCATGACTGCTTCTCTTGTTAATTTTGTGATTTCATCAAATGCACCTGCTTTCACAAGGTCACCACTTACCATCCAGCTGCCACCACATGCAATAATTTTAGGAAATGCTAAGTATTCATTAATATTTTTAGAAGTAATGCCACCTGTAGGCATAAATTTCATATTTGTGTATGGTGCTGCCATAGCTTTGATCATTTTAATGCCACCTGCTGCTTCTGCCGGGAAAAATTTTACCACATCTAGCCCTAATGCAATTGCTTGTTCTACTTGACTTGGACTGCTTACACCTGGCGTAATTGGAATATTTTTTTCTACGCAATATGCCACTACTTCTGGATTTAATCCAGGACTTACAATAAATTTCGCACCTGCTCCTACTGCTCGATCCACTTGCTCTGTTGTCAACACTGTTCCTGCTCCTACTAGCATTTCCGGAAATTCAGAAGCCATAATACGGATGCATTCTTCTGCAGCTGCCGTTCTGAATGTTACTTCTGCACAAGGAAGTCCTCCTTCGCATAATGCTTTTGCTAAAGGTGCTGCATCCTTTGCATCCTCCAATACAACAACTGGTACAATACCAATTTTTTGAATTTGTTCTAATACTGCGTTCATATTTCTCATCCCTCCATATACGTTTCCGTTTCATAATGTGGAACTATATTTTATATTATGAAACTATTTGCCTATATTTTACTATATCAACAAAAAAAGTCAATAATAAAATTATTATATTTCGCAACTATTATGACCACTTGATATTTTTTTGAAAATGCAAAAATTATATACAAAAAACAGTACCCTCTCAGCTACTCTTGTAATGGAAATACAACATATTTCAATGTTGACATTCTCGCCTTAACATAGTATGTTATGTAACAAATAGGTAATAGTTCTTACCTTCTAAGAAAGTGAGTGCGTCATGGAAGAAAAAAATCCAATACAGGTAGCAGATAAATTGTTTGCTGTCATCGAAACCTTAGCCGAACTAGGATCTTGTGGTTTAGTTCATCTAAGTAAAGAAGTTTCTATTCATAAAACCACAGTACACCGCATTTTGAATTCCCTTATTTACATGGGATATGTGAAGCAAGATGGAGAAACCTTACAATATAGCTTGACCCATAAAATTCTTGGATTATCCAACCAAATATTGCATAAATTTGATTTTGTCGAACTGGCTCGCCCTTTCCTAAAACAACTAGTAAATACCACGAACGAAACCGTCCATTTAGTGCAAATGGAGGGCGCCCATGCTTTATATATTGATAAAGTAGAATCTTATACCAACACCATTCGCCTTGTTTCCAAGGTAGGTGTCTTAATTCCGCTTTACTGCTCTGGAGTAGGAAAAGCTCTATTGGCAGAATTGCCTGATGATGAAATCAAAGAAATTTGGGAGCATTCTGATATCCAACAATTAACCCCTCACACAATCACTGATTTTTCTAATTTTATGGAACAAATCAATCTAATCAGAAGTCGCGGTTACGCTTTAGACAATGAAGAGCATGAATTAGGCGTTCGTTGTATTGCTACTAGCATTTGTGACCACTATGGCAATCCCACTTATGCCATCAGTATCTCCGCACCACTGGGTCGTATGGATGATGAACGAATCAAAGAATTGTCTGTATTTATTCTGGGAAAAAAAGAAGAATTATCAAATGAGTTGAGCACAACCTAAGTATGCGATAACTGCAATATGCTGTATGAATAATAACAAAAAAGTTTCCTTCACAAATTTGCTGTGAAGGAAACTTTTTTATGTTCATTAATTTTGATGTGCTGACTTAGTATATATCTTTTGCGCTTCTTCATCATTCGCAAGCTCTTCTACTGTTTTCCATTTTTTAAAGGTATCAGGAGATTTTGCTTTGTTTGGGTCTACATAATGATTAGCTAAATTCTCTTTTGCTTCTGCAATGGCTTTGGCATATTGTGGCAACCATGTTTCCCCTGCTACTAGCATTTCATCTACCATTTGCCAAATTTCATCTGGATTACATACTGCACCAGTAAGTGGATCCATCATAGTTGCTTGTTTTAATAACCATGCATCTCCATCCACCGCTGCTTTTACCGCCATTCTCTGTACAGTAATACTTGCATTACAAATTGCTGCACAACCAAGTGGTAACTCACCATATACAGGAATATTTACACCTGTTCTATCTATGTAACCTGGCACTTCTACAATAGCATCATTTGGCAAGTTAGTGATTGCCCCATTATTTAC
>JAWXVD010000038.1:0-26500 GCA_044425705.1 Eubacteriales bacterium
TTCTTCAGAAGCACTAGACCAGTTTTCGCCAAGTTTTCCTAAGAACCAATTTGTATATAGTCCCTCTACGACTTCTGTTACTTGTTTTAATAAATCGTCTAGCTCTGGAGTCGATTCTTTTAAACTTTTTGTGAAAGCGAGATGATACAAACGATAGTAGGTATCCATCTTGTAATATTTTTCAGTGTATAACTTCCATACTTTTTTTGCTTCTACTTCATGGAAACTTGCAGAAAATTCTTTATAGAAACTCTGCATATTCGCAACCTGTAAAACAGCGTCAAAATAATAGCTAACTGTGTCGCTCCAAACCATTGCTCTACGTTTTTCAACCATTGATGTAATAGTATCAATTTCAATCAGATGATTGTTAATATCACTCATGAGTTTGATTAAAATGCTTTCATTTACACAAGGTAAACACTCTGTATCAGCAAGGTCAGTAACAGCAACTTTTTCAAAACGCTTTGTAAGTCGTGTTTCTCTTTCAACAGTTCGAGCGATTTCATACAAGACACGATTATCATCGCTATGTAACCAATCAGAAATAAAGTCATAGCAATATGCTTGATGTGGCATAGAGATAAAGGTATCTAGGCCTGCTAAGAACTCAGCTCTCAAGGTTCTTGTAGAAGATGTAAGAAGAATATGTGTTGCTAGTCTACCTATGTCTAATTCTTCCTCATGATAGCCTGTGGCTTGTCCTATCATGGCAGCAAAGGCTTTATCTGCACCAAAGTTAATAAACTCAGCATAGATGTTGTTATCGTCTGTACTTAACCCACAAGACAACACAGAACGTATAATTCCATTAGGGTGTGTATCTGTCAAATTGCAGATAGCAGCCATAACACCTAAGTGCATCCCAGTAGGTGTAGTTATCGCTTTTTTCTCTACAATAGTAGCGATTTTCTTTCTACGATCTTTCGCATTAAAGAATTTACGATACCCCTTAACACACTTACGCATTGCAGGTGTTGGTGGCAATTTCATTTCGTCCATATAAGTTGAAATCAAATCAGCTCTAAATTCCTCGCTGTATAGCTCCACATTTAAAAGCCAATTATCATCATCTATTACGGTGAAAGGACGATACACAAGGAAATTGCTTGCTGTATCATCAACTGTAATCTGCTTTTTAATAGCAAATGTATTATTACCAGTTAGACAAACTGCTTTTGCATTTGCAAGTTCCATATCACCAATTTTATCTTCAAACTCTCCATCATCGTCAAACCAAAAGATAATCCGACGATTATAAAACTCTTTTAAAGGTTCAGCGAAGCGTCTGTTTAAATCTTCTATTATTTTATCTAATTCCATAGGCACTCCTTTAGCTGATTAATTTATATTGCTTTGCTATTTCATCGTTTATGACTTTTACATCAATGTTCCATATCTTCATTTGAGGTAGTAGCTGTTTTTGAAGTGCATCTTGAACATCTGTCAGCCACTCTTTTTTATGTCCGTTTATAACAAGATAAAATTTAATTTTATAGCCACCAAAGTCTGTTAAATCCACAAAATCTAAAATCTCATTATTCTCATCTATGGCACATTTTAAATTGGCACTAAGCAATAAATTTAGAGCATTATTTAATTTGTTGTAGATTTCTAATATATACGGACTAGGATATTCTACTACCACATCTTTAGCCCCTTTATTTATCGTTGCAGAAGTTTGTAATTGTTTTGGTGAGCTTGATTTTGCTTCTATGAAGATTAACTTTTTATTCTGTTTCAAGATAAATTCAGCTATTTGAACATTATCCTTTATTTTCTCATATAAAGCTGTCTTTTCAATCTGGCAAACATCATTTTCATCAAAAGGGCCGAAGTTCATTTTTGATTCATTAATTATCATTCTTCAAACTCCTTTTTCATCTCTGCATCATATAAGTTGATGTTGTCCTCTCTTAAAGCATTGTTAGATAACAGTGTGAATTTTTCTTCTGTTTCGCACTTCACACCATCATCAGTTTTATAGAGTGAATGGTAACGCACATTATCACTATCTTTTGATAAAACCTCAATATATTTTGCAAAGTTGTAGTTGTGTGTTGCGATGAAGATTTGCACACCATTTCTTGATAACTCAAGCAATATTTCAGCCACATCTTTGTATAACGATGGGTTGATATTAGCTTCTGGTTCGTCCCAGAAAAGCACAGAACCTTTTGTAATACTGCCATTCATAATAAACTGCCATAAAGTAGCTATTTTTTTTATTCCCTCAGCTTCTAAAGAAAATTTAATTTTAGTGCCATTTGATTTAAATGTATAGAAAGTATCATTTTCAACTATTACTTTCCCATCTATCAAATGTTCAATTTTAGCAAGTACTTTTTCTGCTAATAGCGATATTTTTTTTGACTCTGGAAGCAACGATTTGCTTAAAAGATCTCTATACGATTTGTCAAATGGAATCTTTAATTCATCATACAAAGAAACAAATCCCTTAGAATGTGTCAGCATATCTTTTGCAAGCAAAAATAACGATTTTTCTTTTTCCGATGTGTACCCAAAGGTGTATTTTGCATCATTTCCATGACTAATTGTAAAAACATCTTGATCTGGTCTTGGATTATGGACTATCGTGTTTTTAGTATATAAATAATCTGATTCATTTGTTAATTTGTATACATCAGATGATAAAGCAAGCACAATGTCTTTTCCACGTTGAGTTAATGATTCCAGATAGTTATCACTTTGAAAATACTTGCCTAATGTAGCTACTAAATTATCATCTTCTACATTTATCATCGAATACATAGCTTTCATCAAATGTGTTTTACCAGTTCCGTTTTCACCAATAATCACATTTACACCATTACTGAAATCAACGCTAATATCGTTGAAAACAGTAAAGTTTTTTATTTTGACATTTTTAATACTCATAAATTTCGCTCCTTACTTAATTAAAATGGTAGCCACTCACGGATCTCTTTCAATCCTTTATAAGTTCTCATTGCAGCCGAATTTTGATGTAGATATTCCATGCCTTTAACCGTTAATTTAACTTTTTGGATGTTAAAAATATATAACGAATTACTAGCATAATTAATAGTAGCTGACTTTATGAGCCCCTCATCTTGGCAAGCACTAACTATATCAGCAAATTCTTCACGTGTTAAGTTATAATCACTTGCTTCTGGAACATTACCATCATTTATTTCACGCATAAAACTTAGCATTACTTTCAATTTATTTACAGCCATAATAAATTCGCTCCTTACTTAATTTTAGTTAGAACATCGCCAAAGATAGCATAATTATTTTTAACACCATCATCAAGGTCTATTCTAATCATTTGGTCTGCTAGGTGATGGATTTTTTCTTCAAAAATTCTGATTTCTGTTTCTTGGTCTTTTAATGCAGTGAGTTGTTTTGTTAGTTTCACTCTTTCGCTTGTGCTTGCGTCACTAATTCTACGTTCTAGGTCACTGGTAGCTGTTCTATATCTGCCTTGTTGCTCATGAACATAATCTGTACGGACACGAGCCATTGTGTCTTGTTCATATCTGTGCATATAAATCAGTGCTTTAAATCCGTTCTTCTTACCACTATCTAACTGCCAATAAATTGGTCGTTTTTGATACATCTTGCAGTGATCAGCATAGAACCCATTTAGGAAGTAGTTACGAATAATATCACGAGAAGATCCTTTACCACTTAAAGCACTTGCAATGAAATCTAAGTTTTGCTCCAAAGTTTCAGCTCCATACACCACTTTTACAAATTCAATAAATCTGCCTACAATGTCATCTTCAAAGTATTCATCATCACAGATAGGGATAACATTGTCTTTATCTGGGATAAAAGTTGTGTACTTAGAATTATCAAACTCACCACCTGCATAAGCAAGACCATCAACATCAAGGGAATATCTACCGAACATACAGCCAACTGCATAGCTAATAAATGATTTTACATCACGAGTTTTGTCAGCAAGGCGAACTGTTACATCTTTATCTTCCACTTCTGGAGTTAGTTCATCTTGTAAACCATAGATGTCGATGAAAATTCTGTTTAGTTCTTCTTCATTCTTCTTGAGATTATCAAATATTATTGCTGTTTTCAATGTATAACTACCATAGCAATCCGAGATTAATTTTTCACAATCTGAATGTGTTTCTGGATGATTTTGATTTGCGTATCTTAGTATTTGAATAAAAGGGTGCACCTCAAAATCCCATGAGGTTTCAAAACTATCCCAGTCTTTTTTTGATAAAGATATATTATGTGCCACTAAATTTTCTATTCTTATTTTGTTTTCTTCAGATTTTATATATGGAATTCTATTTATATCTCCAGCTTGAAAGTTTAAAGTTGGACTTAATACATTAACATAGTATTTCACAATAACTGTATTTAATAATGCTAATGCATACTGTAATTCCTCTTTGCTTGCAAATGCCGTTGGACAAGCAGAATTAAATACCATTCCAACAGGAGTGTATCGAACTGCAAAATTTGAACTGCTAATTCTCGACCATGTTATACCCTCTAAAAAATAAAACTGTCTTGACGGTAAATGGTTGCCATGTTCCATTAAATAATTGTATCCTTTTTCATCAAATATCAAAACACATTCAAAATTTCCGTACCAACGCCTATAAGTTCCACCTTTTGTATGAGGAACCCATTTATTCGTTAGAGTATTTTGAAAACTCTCTTTATCTCTATAATTAAAACCTATTTTTTGATACCCTACTTCATGCCACAACCTAATTGATAAGTCATTATTACCTGTATCTAAACCAACTCTAGCATTTAAAGTTTTGTCTATTGTATCAAATCTATAATTTTCAATAAAATTATCATTGACCCAATAAGCAATCGGACTACTTGGGATTTTTGAGAAGTTTTCTTGTGTAGCTGTATGCAAATTATTATCTGTTAAAAACGCTTCTTCCTTGCTATCTTGGCTATTAAAACCCACAAGTCGTTTATATGTGCTTTTATAACTTTTGGTATAGCTTTTTTTCATAATCCACGAGGTAGTTTGAACAACTTCACCACCGATTTCCTCAAATGCTCTTGCACCTAAATGAGCCATATTGATGAGGTCTGTATGCAATAATTTCGCTCTTAATTTCTCATAGCTAGACAAAAACATCCATGAGTGCATTGTTACCATTGCAACATAACCATCTTTATTTGATAGGTGTAAACATCTTTCAATAAACACAGCAAATAAATCGGATTTACTATCTGGATATTTTTTCTTTACAAATTCACCTAGTGTAGCATTTAAATCACTACTACCTTTATATGGAGGATTTGTTACAACTACATCATATTTTTGATTTAGTAATCTTCTGAAATTCCAAGTATTTAGCTTTATGTCATAATCTAGGCCAAATAATGTTAATTCTTCTGGTAGCTTAGGCTTTTCCTCTAGTTCATTGACCTCTACTAAAGAACCATATTCTTCACCCTCTGCATAGTCTATTGGGCAATATACTTGTGGCTCAATTTTTCTGGTTAAAAATCTTCTATCGTAACTTCTAGCTTTCATCATAAGAGCAAAATAAGATAATTGATATGCTCTTTCATCTAAATCAAGTCCATATAAATTGTTTTGCAAAATACTTGCTACTGCATCTCTACTTGAATAACCTTGACTTTCATAAATTTGCATTAAAATATCAAACGCATATACTAGAATATGCCCACTACCCATGCAAGGATCTATTATTTTAATTTCTTCCAAGTTAATTGGATTTTTTCTGATTTCATCTAGTTTTGCTTGCACTTCTTCTGTTTGCTCAGCTTCATCAAGATAATATTTCCAATTTGATTTCAATTCTTCATTTGGATTTCTTTCAACCCATAATCTCCCCAAAGAGTTTTCAACCATATAGCGAACTATCCAATCTGGTGTAAAAAGCTGTGTAGCAGCAGGGATTTGTTCTTTGCTAATTTTTGCTTTTTGCCTATCTACAACAGATTTAGGCTCGGTATTATAAAATTGATATAACCAACCCAAAATCTGCACTGCATCATTAAAATCTTCTTCTGGAATGATTGCTATCATTTGCTCTATGGCAGAACCCTCACGTAAGATATTATCTGGGAACAAAAGCTGTGTGTAATCATCAATTTTAGGGAACATCTTAGGCAATACACTATGTAGAGCATTGCATTGTGTGATGATTAAGTATTTATAGAGTTCCTCAGTTTCATTTTGTTCTTTAAGCTCTAACACTTTTTCAAGGTTTAGTCCATCTAGCTCCATGTGGATAGCTTCATCAATGATTTGTGGTTTAAAGTTATTTTCGTCATCAGTGAAAACACGCACTTTGCTTGGCAAATATCCGTTGACTTCCATAAAACGCAGTGCTATAAAACGATTGAACCAAGTGTAGGCAGCTTCTTCCATTGCCTGTTCAAAGCCTTTATCTTTCACTATTCTAATTAAAGCAGTACGTTGCTTTTTCTCTGTGGCTGTTAAAACTCTGTCACCGATTGTTTCAACATTGTTTACAAGCTCGGCATTTGCTCGAATTTCATATTCTTCTGCCTTGGTAGAAACTCTTTTAATAAGTTCTTCTCTTGCCCAGATTGCATATTTTTTAATGGCATTTTTGTCCATATTTTCCTCCTAGTTAAGATACTTATCTTTTCTAATGTTAAAAGAATTTATAGTCCCTTCAAGTACATCAACTACATCATTTATGATTTCACTCTCTAAAGATCCACTTTCAAAGGTAAATTTACGATTATTTAATTTATCGATTTTCACACGAATAACTTGCTCAGCATCTGAAACAACTGCTAAATTAGAATTGTGGGTAACGATAATGATTTGTCGTTTCTTTTTAGCCTCTTTTATAAAAGGCACTAATATTTTAGCTACACTTTCATTATCCAAATTATCTTCTGGTTGGTCTAAAATCAAAGGAATATCTCTTGCATCTAGTAACAAATAAAATACTAATAGTAAGCTACCTCTCTCACCGGGAGATAATGATGGTAATTCCTTGCCAAACAATTGAAGTGAATACCTTGCATCTAAAAAGGTAAGTTTATAAAAATCATTAACAAACGAATCATACATACCTTTTTTAAACGCATTATGATAGCATTTATTATCAGTAGTCTGCTCAAGGGCATTCTGCATTTGAGTTATAAATGAAATCAAGTCATCTTCTGAAGAAAAATCATGCAGTGATAAATATTCACTAATTTGTTTTATCCCATCTGCACCTCTAAATGAACTTGTTACAGCATTATTAATATAAGTGTCAACAATAAATTTAGCATATTGATCTTTCGGATATATTCCAGTGTTAATCTCAGCTTTGAACTCGCCCAATGTTACACTATAATCTTTCAAAAATGTTACTATTGGTTCTTTAAAATTATCAAAAATAGCTTTTTTCTCAAGTAAGCATTTAAATATTTGTTTCACCTTTTCTAATCTATCTGCTTTTAATTCTGATAAATCAACAACTATTTGTGAATCTATACAATTTCCAATATATTCGATTTGACGATCCAATTTATCTATCTCTACTAATAAAGCACTACTCTTTTCATTCCATATTTTAGATTTACTAAGATAATCTTGATATTTGGTTAATTTTCCTTCGTGGCTAGCATTAAATTTATGTATCAATGCTTCTAACTCTATTTTCCTATCAATAAGTGTTTTGTTTTCACTATTTGCATAATCTGATTTCTTTAAGGAAGATTGTAGCATTGTAACTTCATTATCATATTTTTCATATATAGCATTAACAGAAGATAAGTCTAAACTATATTTTAAAATTTTATCTGCCTCTAAATTATATACAGACAAGTTGCTACTTAAATCTTTCATTTTTTCACTAATAGATGTCTTTAAATTTTCAAAACTCTTTTTGATCAGTAATACTTCGCTTCTGTGCTTTGTCGCAATATCCAATGCATCTTTTGCAGATTTAATATCGTCTTCAATTATTTTTAACTCTGATACTTGTTTCGTGTATTCGTCAGTAACTAACCCTTCAGGCGGTTTTTCCTCTAAAGGCTTGTTTTTATTATGTTCACTTAACTCACGCTTAATGTTATCTCTAGTACTTATTAATGACTCTTTATAGCTTAAATCTCGCTTTTCTTCTAATAACTTGATTTTTTCATTTAAATCTTCAATGATTATTCCAATGTCCTTTTTCCTTGCATCTATAATAGATTCTTTATTTTTTTGTAGTTCTTGAAATGTGTCAAACCCTAATTTTTCTTCTCGTGACATACGAGAGAAAACTACACTATTAACTTCATCTATAAATCCTTGATCACTATTTTCATTACAATACTTCTCAAAACTGTTCTGTGGTACACAATGAACTAACTCTTGAGCGTTTTCATCGATATTTGCTCCGATGTTTTTACTTATTTCAAATGAATCCTCATACCATCTGAGTGTAGCAGTAAAGTTGTTTGCTAATTTTTTCTCTCTGAATTTTTTAGGTGCAAGAAAAGCAAAATCTTTTTCATTTCTTGAATTACTAAGTAATCCTATTATCTCTGCTATTGCTGTTTTACCACTACCTTTATTTCCTATGATAACTGTCATTTCTGGATTTAATGGAATATGTATATCTTTGAACCATTCTCCTCGATCACCACTATATGAATCTATACAATCTACACTCAAAGAATCTATCGTCTTCGTTTTATTGTTTCTAATTCTTTCTAATGCAGGTGGAATTTCACCCATGAAAATTCTATCAGGCTCAATAACTGCTTGTTTTAAACCATTAAAATTAGGATCAGCCTTAATCCAAACACAATCACTCCCTATGTCATTAACTTTATGTGCGTCAGAAGCTAAAATAGATACTCTACCAAAATTTCTCCAATAGAAAATAACATCTCCATCATTTATCTTATCTAATTCACATATATCCACATATTCTTTAAGTAGCTCTGTTTTCAACGGTCCTAAAGAATCAGCAATATTTTTTACGTTTCTAACACTACTTCCTTTGTGTTTCATCATATTTATGCTATTGCTTTTATCTCCAGCATGTACAGTTACAATTCCACCATATTTGCGCATCAGAGCTGACGCTTCTTTAAAATCTACTTGCACTTCAAACATTCCTTTTTTAAAGGCCTTTTCATCTGTAATAGAATCATCATGTTCCTTACCTTTTGCTATAATATAAGTTTCAGATAGATTTAATTTTGATAAAATTAAATCATGTAGTGCATTTTGGTCAAGCAAAATCTTATCAAATTTATCTGGAAATAATCCAATAATATGAACCGACTTTTCACCATATTCCGTCCTAAATTCAATACCACTTATTACATGAATCCCATGCTCTAAACCAATTCTTTTTGTTTCATCAATATTTTTTGCTGTATGATGATCCGTAATAGCTATTACAGATAATCCTTTAGCTTTAGCTTGCTCTATTATCTGTTGTGGTGTAGCAGTTCCATCTGAAGCTGTGGAGTGCATATGCAAATCCCACTTTCTCCACTCAGATCCTCTTGGATATTGTGACATAATTACTCCTCCTTTTCCTCTAACTCAGCAAATTTAGCAATCATCGTTGGATTACCTTTTGTAAGTTTCTTTATGCTTAAATCTTGTGCCTTATTATTAGCAGTGTTCAAATGTTTTTCTGACAACGTTAAATTTTCTCGCATTTTTGTAAGTAATTTTATTGTATCATCAATATTTTTAATTGCGTCGGAAAAACGTTCACTTGCCCACATTACATTTTTACCAAAACTATCTTTAAATGCTATCATTTGATTTTCAAAGTTAGCAATATCAATGTTTTGATTTTGGATATCTGCTAGTTGCCCTTTGTACTGTGCAGAGTTTTTAGCAGCATTTCTCAATAATGTTATCATCGGTATAAAGAATTGAGGACGAATAACATACATCTTTGGATACTTGTGCGATACATCAACAATACCATTATTATAATAATCATTATCTTTTTCTAATAAAGAAACTAATACAGCATATTCACATTTTTTCTCATTTCTATCTTTGTCTAATTCTTTGAAGAAATCTTCATTTTTCTTTTTAGTAGCTGTTTCATCTGCTTCATTTTTCATTTCAAACATAATAGAAATAAGTTCTGTTCCATTGTCGGTGAAATCCTTGAAAATAAAATCACCTTTACTGCCACTTCTAGCATCATTATCTTTTTCAAAATAAGCAGTAGGAAAACCGATATGACGAACTTGATTAAAGGATAATTCGCAATGTTGTTCTAGGGTTTCACCAATCATTTTAGTAGATTGTTTCGCTTTAAAATCTTTGTATAGGCTGATTTCTTTCTGATGTCGTTCTTCCAAACTTTTCAACTCTAGTTCGTGCGTTGACTCCATAGTATCGTTTTTAAATCTGAGAGAGGATATTTCTTTATCTTTTTCTGATAAAGTCGATTGCCCTTTTAATTGCTCAGCACTCACTGCTAGTTCTTTTTGATACTCTGCTTGATTAAGTTTATTTGTCAACTTATCAATCTCTTTATTAAATTCGGAGGTACTTTTCTCTAAAGCAACTTGTGCGTTAGCTCGTTCAATCTCTAATTCGCTATTTTTTTCTTTTTCAGAAGAAGATAGCATCCCCTTTAATCGTTCAATCTCTTGATTAGACTCCGATAGACTTTTCTCTAGCTCTATTTTGGCATTTGCTTCTGCCAACTCTAATTCTTTTGCCTTTTCTTTTTGAGATGAAGAAACTTCTGCCTTTAATCTTTCAATTTCTTGGTTAGACTCCGACAGACGTTTTTCTAATTCTACTTTAGCATTTGCTTCTGCCAATTCCAACTCATTCTTTTTATCATTTTGAGTAGTTTCCAATAATGACTTTAACCTTTCGATTTCTTGCTCGAAATCAGCTTTGTTTTTCTCTAAATTTCGTTGGGATTTTTCATTCTCTAACGCTATCTCTTTTTCTTTAGCCTGATTTAAAATCTCAACTCTTTGATTTAATTCTTTTTGGAACTCTGCATCACGCACTTGTCCCAGAATAGCTATATATCCAGATTCATCAACCGTAAATATTTCATTGCAATTTGGGCATTTAATTTCATTCATATCATTATCCCCCTATCAAAATTTGATTTATTATGAGTATCTTTTTAATTTAACTGTATACCATCACAGTTTTTAAGCAATTCTTTTAATCGACCTCTCATGCTTTCTACATAAGCATCTACATCTTGCTCATTTTCTAATCGCTTAGATGGGAACACAACCTGTCTGTTAAATGCTTTAATCACTTTCTTAGGTGCAGGCTTTCCTTGTGTTACAGGAGTTGTCACTGGCTTAGGAACAGGTGGTCTTTGTAAAGACTCAATGGTATTGCAAGCATCATCTTTGTAAGTAAGCATAGGTGGTACTAAGCCATCTAAAAGTGCAAGGCTTGTTAGTTCTGCAATACGTTCTTTCTTATCGGTATAGAATGTATCAGCCTTTGCCATTACTGTTTTTACAGAAGCATTATTCATATCCCCTTGGTGAGTCGCTTCCATACACTGACGTACAATTTCAAGAAGTTCTTCACGTTTCACCCCTAGCAATCTTTCATGACCTTCTTTTACTGTTTGCATAAGGGCATTTAACTCTGGTATCTTATTATAGCTAAATTTCGCACCATTCATCACTGTCATCAAACGAATCTGATTGAGTGCCTTATTTGATTCTTCCTCTTTAGATAAGTAATCAAGCTCGTTTTTAAGGTCATTTTCCATCTTAACAGCTGCATCAAAAATAGATACTTGATTTTTAAAGAAGCTCTCTACATTTTGCATATCATCTTTGTTATCAAGTAAATCATCTTCTTTTTTAAGGATAATATCAATCAACGAGATATTGTCTTTTTGCCCGAACAATACTTCATCGCACAAAGAAATTGCGTGTTTTACTAAGGAGTGATCCGGATAATTTTTTCCTGCATATCTGCCATTTAATGCTTCATAGTGGTCTTTTTGCTCGGTAAATTTGCGTACTACAAAAGCGATAAGACTATCTTCATCTTCTGGAACGTCCATCACATCAAAGTATTCTCTTAAAAATTCTTTGATTGATTTCATTTTTGAAATAGAGATAAGCTCACGTTTTGCAATAGATACTTTACCAATTTCACTTTTCTTGCGAAGCATATCTGGAAGTTTTTTGTCATCTGGTTGAATAGTTGTGCCTGCATACTTGATTGTTACTTTTTGTTCGTACACTAATCTAGCAGCAACTACTGCAATATCAATTTCTTTCCAACCATAAGGAATCGCTTGGTATCTGCTTTGAATATCAGCCATAGAAGTTGGTAGTTTACGAATGGCTTGCATTTCTAAGTATTCTTCCATCTTAGCAGCTGCATCTCTGTTATCTTCAAAGCCTGTCATAACACCATTATCAGCACTACCATTTAGTGTAGCAATAATATCAGCATCGGTATCAGCATTTTTTGTGATTAGAGATAACTCGCTATAAACATGGGCAACAAGATATTCAAGAGCTTGGTTAATCTTAGACTTTGCATCTCCACCCTTAATTTCAATCTTTTCACCATCAGCATAGAATGTAGCTTCTTCAATGGCTTTTCTTAGTTGTTCCGTTGCTGTTATTTCATAGATAGTAGCTTCATCTTGTTGGTCTTTAATAATGTCTTGCACAGATTTAGCAAGCTGTGTCACGTTCTTTTGCTTGATGTATTTACGGATTTTCATTGCACTTTCAAGTGCTTCATAGTATTCATTATCTGCAAGCACAACAAATGCACTTCCCTTAGACTCAGTATACAAACGAAGCTCTGTTTTTTCAGTAGGATCCGTTGCAACAGTTAAGAAGCGAAGTTTCATACCACCTGTGAAAGCACCAACTGTAACAGTATCTACCATGCGATCAAAGGCAAAGTCATATTTTCCATAACGGAATTTAGGTGTGTTGTAAACATCAGCAAAAATAGTGTTTGCGATTTTCTCAATGATTGCCCCAGTATCAACATGGGTATCCTTAATCTCTCTTTGAATGTCTTGTTCTTCATCAGTAAGGAAGTTATAGGTATCACCAGTTCTAGCAATATAGTTTTGACTAATCAAACGTGTCAATGAGTTTTTAACAGACTCACGAAGCATGATTTTATCAACACGAATATCATCAGCCATTAAAATAGCGATATTATCAATGTTTGACTTAATGTCATCAATATAACGAAGTAGGTAAAGAAGTTTTAGAACATCAATATCTTGTTCTTCTACACCATAGCCATCAGCAGCAGCCTTTTCACATCGTTCCATTACTCTACGAATAGAACCATCTAAGAAGCTATGTACTGTGTCATAGAAACGGAAGAAAGGCACAAGGGCATATTCATCACGTTCTTGCAATTTTTGAGCAGCTTCTTGGAAACCAGAAAGCATAGAGCGTTCACCACCAGAAAGGTGTTTACCTGCATTACCATGTTTACGGATTTCAGCGAAAACCTTTTGCATAATAATAAATTGATATGGCACAAATGGGAAGTTGACAGCGAACTCAGTTGCTCCTGTATATCCCTTAATATCAAGAATAGAATCTGTAAAACTAAATAGGTTACGAAGTACAGAATCATTTTGTCCGTACAATGTTTCAAGCTCTGTTTTAGCTTCTGGAGTCTTGTCCAAAATACGTTTTTGAATAACTTCATCAACAGAAGATGATGATAGAGAAAGTCTTGTTTTAAATCTAGCTTGGATACGAGAAAATTCATCAGAACGCACTTTGATAATTTGGTCGATTGCTTCTTGTCCAGTACACATAACCCAAACTTTACCACCACAATCAGTACCGATTTTTTCAGTAAGAGATTGTAGGTTCAAAAGCATATCGGTATCTGTTCCAACGTATTGACCAACTTCGTCAATCATAAATAGAAGTCTAAAATCTTTTGGTTTTGCACTAACATATACATTGATGTCCTCTACGAGCTGTGCAATGCTAATATCAACACCACTCTTATCAGCAAACCATTGTTTTGCATCATCTTCACTCATATCAAGAACTTCCATGAGTGTTGGGATAATGAATTTGCCATTAAAAGCAAACGCACGACGCATTTCAATCCAAGATTTGCCTTTCTTTTCTTCAAATACACGTCTAAATTCTTCTGTTTTACCACTTTGCTCAATATAATATTCAAGCATAGCAACTTTTAAGTTTTCACCATAAAAGCCTAAGTGGTTATAGAACATTTTTGCGAATACACGCAAAACTGCTGTTTTATCTTTATTGATTGAACCCTCAATATCAATGTTAAAAAGGATTGTTTCTGTTTTACCTTTTGTAGCCTTATCAATCATCATAAAGGTTGCAGGATCGTCTGCAAACTTCTCACGAAAATATTCTACTGTCTTTTTACCATTGATTTCGTTATTGGCAAGAATATAAGAAAGCATTTTCAAGAAGTGAGATTTACCACTTCCAAAGAACCCAGAAATCCAAACACCAATATCATCTGTTGGATCTGCAATGGCTTCTTCATAATAATTGAAAAAAGAAATAAAATGCTTTTTCAGTTCTTTTGTAATTACATACTCTTTTACTTCACGTTCGGTACTATCATCTACTTGGTCAACTTTGATAACTCCGTTGATTTTACGGTTAATGTCATCAGCAAACATTGATTGTATTTTCATGTATAATCTCCTCGTATTTGTCTTTGCTCTTCATCAACAATATCGTTTTATCTGGAATAGTATTGCTTAAATCTCTAATTTTGAATCTTCTATTAGAACAGTCCTCCAAAATATCATAAGCGTTTTTACGTATATCAATTCCTACTTCACTATTCACGATATCATATGCTATTTTTCCAAAGATATCATAATTTTCCCATTTTCCATATCCCGTTGCTTCAATATACGTATTACTAAGATTTTTTATTATTTTGTTTTGATTTTCCAGTTCACACTCTATAAATACAGATGCTAATTTTATCCATTTATTAGCTACTACTTGACTAGCTAAGATATTATTATCAGCTAGTTTCACAATATATTCTTCAACCGCTACTGTATGTTTTCCTTCTCCAATACTAGTAGACATATCCGAAAAATTTGTATCTTCATTTATAACATTTATCAATTCATCGAATGCCTCTTCCAAACTAATCACAGAGTCATACCTATCCTGTTTATCAGATTTTGTGCAACGTTCAACCAACAATTTAAGTTCGTGTTTTATACCTAAATTTCCATTGCCCATAATATAATCAACTAACCTCCCTAAAGAGAAGATATCACTTTTTTCATCAAGCAATGTAAAATCACGAAACCCTTCCGGTGCCAGAAATAAGTGATTGTTTTTAGGACTAAATGTACTTAATTTAGAACGTACATGTGATGCATCTTTTGCAAATCCAAAATCACCAATGTAGCAAATTTCATTTAACATTAGAATATTTCCACAATGCAAATCTCTATGAATAATATTCAACTCGTGGGATCTTTTCATCACATTAAGTATTTGCATTATTAGGTCTATTTTTAACTCTCTAGTTAATATATTATGTTTTAAATAATCTTCTAAATCTTCATCAGCACGTTTCATTAGAAATGAATGTGTTATTGAATTATAATCAAACACCTCTAATACCGAAAGTCCTTCTTTATAAAGCTTGTCTTGGATTTCATATTCCGCTTTAAATCGACTGCATATATCTTTATTCTCCCAATTTTCATATTTCAATTGCTTTTTCACAAGATCATCGTCAAGCAAAAATACTTTAGCAAATGAACCTTCAATACACTTTTCATTAGAGGCGACAATTATTTCTTTGTATCCACTGGAATCGTCAAACAAAATCCCATATCTTGCACATGATTTGGCAAGTTTTATCTTTATTCGTTCCTCCATTTGTGAATAGTAAATTATGTTATAAATAACTTCAATTAATTTATCACGTAACCCTTCCTCAATCTCAGCAAACTGCTTTGTCACCCCTTCGTAACCACTATAGCTTACCTCTTTAATATGGTACAAAATAAACTCATTAAGATTTAAATATTCATTGTCAAAAATAGTTTCCATGAAAACTGCTTCTAAGCAATCAATATTATCATTGAAAACATATTCATTTAGAACATCATCTATAAATTCCAATATAATTTTAAACGGTTTAGCATCCATACTTATCTCCCCATCAATTACACTACATAGCTTAAATACATTTAAATGACACTAAAAGCCCTATAATAATCATTTGGCTTCAATTTATTAAATAATTTCATTGTATATCCAGTAAATTCACCGGGGTACATAACAAGTATTGGAATATCTGGAAAATGAGGTTGAAGTGCTTCTAAAAGCGAATGAACTCTCATAAAAGGGAATACCTCTCCGACACCTGTAAGTAGTAGCACATCGCCTTTTTGATGTGGCTCGTATTGTATCTTAGCTATAAACTCATCTTCACCAACAGTAGAGTGAAGTTGTTCTAACAAAAACTCATTTCCATCTGTTTCTTCCATATCTGGAATGGCATCTAAAATATCTATATCTTCACAGGCTTCCAAGAAAATTTTATATAAATCACATTCAATCGTTCGACAATTCAAAGTTGGATCCGTAGTGATTTGTGAGATAAATCGTTTGATTATCATTTCATCTTCTGGAGCATAACAAAAAATTCTAATATTCACTTCATTACTAAGACCTTTTCCTTCAAGAAATTCTTCTTGCTTTATCAGTTCTCTTACTTTATCTAGTCTTTCTTTAATGTCATTCATCACGTCTTCTCCTAACCGAAACAGTTAAATGCAGGTAATACTATTTCATCATTATTACTTCTAATCGCATTTTCCAATGTGGAACTTAGTAGCACAGGGTTCAACTTTTCTGACTTAGCATTATCTAAATACTCATTTTCAACAAGTACCTTTTTTAACACTGATTTTATCTTCTCTATTGTAGCACTGGACCAACTTGCTACTGCATCATCTTGCTCCTGCAATCTCATAAAAAACATATTTAAATCTTTTTTCCCAAAACTAAAATCCCTCGTTCTATATTTTTCTGCAACCACTGTCAGCATGAAATCCCATACTAATCGGCTTTGTTTCATCATCGCATATAGACAGATTTGTTTTGAAACTGGGGCAGGCTGATTTGCAATGGCATTTATCAAGTCTGCATCATTCATGCTGTTTAATCTTCTTACACAACCCTTAGCAATCGTTTTTAATGACTTTTCAGTTGGATATTGAAACAGGTTTTCTTCTACGATTTGACCTATAACTTCTTCATCGCTTAATCCATCATTTAGCAGTCTGGCAGCAATCCTCATTTCATAAAAAAGAAATTGCTCTCTTGTTAAACTGCCACTTCCGTTGTAAGGAGATGATATACTGTTTGCTTTCGCTCCCATATAGTCCTCCATTAATTTTAAGTCAGTAACCACCACTTCAAGTGGTGGTTTGATATTAGCCCTATAAGGGCTGATTACATGCTCGCCTTAAAGGCGGGTATCACAAGCACTATTACCATCTGCCTCTTTAAGAGGCTCTTACTTGCTTTTCTCTTCTTGTTTCAACTCTTCTTGCTGCTCTTGTATATATCTTTTGATTGCATCTTCAGTGATATTTCCTACCGTTGATACATAATATCCTCGTGCCCAAAATGACCTATCCCACTTGCTTCCCATCTCGGGATGTTTATCGAATATCATCAGTGCACTTTTACCTTTTAAATAACCCACAAATTCTGATACGCTTAGTTTGGGTGGAATACTAACGCATAAATGTACATGATCTGCACACACCGCTCCCTCTACTATTTCAACTTTTTTAAACTCACACAATTTCTTTAATACTTCTCTAACGTCTACCTTAACATTTCCATACATAATTTTTCTCCGATATTTCGGAATAAAAACAATATGATATTGGCAGTTCCATCTAGTATGTGATAAACTTGAACTGTCCATTAGGACCGCCTCCTATTCTGATATTGGCTTGCGACACCGATATCATTTTAACATAGGAGGCTTTTTTATAACATACGTAACACCTCTGCTTATTCTATTCGCCCCAGCATAGCTGGGGGATTAAATTTTTCATTTATCATTATAACATATCCACTGTACCATTAAATAGACTCATCAATCATTTCCATGATATCATCAAATCCACAATCTAATGCTTTACATATTTTTGCAAGGGTATCCACATTTACATTTTCCCCACGTTTCATTTTTCCCAAAGTATAAGTGCTTAATTCTGCCATCTGTCCTAATTCTTTTTTCTTCAGGTCTTTATCAATTAACATTTTCCAAAGTTTTTTATATGTAACTTGCACCATTATCACCCTTTAATTTATTATTTTATTCTTGCTTTTCATATTGTAATATTATTAAATTAGTATCTATAAAATTGTACTACTTACTCATTATATTATCAAGTAAAAATGTAGTTATCGAAACATTAATATTAAGAATATTACTATTTTTAATTCACATTCACGACAAATACCTCACCTGCTTTCACGTACACACCTTTTAATTAAACAGTTGAATTGTACACATTTTAAATGCTATAATATATTTAAACAATACACAATTCAAATACTACTGTTAATCCAAATCCTCTGCAATTAGAAAGGACAATAAATTATTAAATGAATACTTTGAATAGGAGCATTTTAGATGGATATCTTTTTATAAAAAATAAATCTATGAACCAAGAATATTTTGAAATATTACGAACTGACTATGGAAAATATAAGCAAACTATCGATTTATTGACAGAAAGGAAATATTTGGTGAGTAACTATGCTGACAACCGATTGTTTTATATGAAAAATAATAGTTTTGATTTTTTTGAAGAACATTTTAGAGCCGAAATTAATGAACCATTGCCTAGGGTACATGAGTTATATACACAAATTGAAAACCTAAAAGTAGAATTCATGTATAAAGATAATAATAATATTTTACAGATGAAAAGAATTTATAATAATCCCAGATTTATTCAATGGAAAAGTGAAGTTATTTATGAAATACAAAAATTATCAGAAACTGAATACACTAAAACACTCATTACTACTCTAAATTCTTTTAATGGATTTTCTGATGAAAAATTATTAAATACTAGCATATCCATGTTAAAGGTGATTTCTACAAATTACGAAGATTTTACTATCACGAACCCAGAAAAGGATATAAAAAAGATGGGAAAAACCAAAAAAATATTTATAAGCCATTCGACAAAGGATAAGGAATATGTATCACTACTTGTTAATTTATTGGAATTTATTGGTTTAGGTACAGATAGCATAATTTGTACTTCTATACCTGGTTTTGGAATACCGTTAGGTGCATCAATTTATGATTTTTTAAGAGATAACTTTAATAATTGTGAATTACATGTTATATTTGCACATTCTCGTAATTTTTATAACAGTCCTATTTGCTTAAATGAAATGGGTGCAACCTGGGTTGCTAAATCTAAACATACATCCATATTGTTACCTAATTTCAATTATAACGAAATGGTTGGTGTTGTAGATAACAAAAATCTTTCAATCAAGTTGGATTCTGATTTTACTGAGGTCCAATATCACCTAGATGAATTGTATAATATGCTAATCTGTGATTTTAACCTCACTCCCAAATTATCTACCCGATGGGAACAAAAAAGAAACGAATTTATTGAAGATATCTTAAAAATCACTATATCTCCAATAAATGATTAAGATAGTACATATTTTATATAATATAAAAAACTAATACACAAAACAATCAAAAGGAAGAAAATTATGCAACACATAACATTATTTGAAATTCCAATTTATAGTATGTCTAAATGTGATTTCCAAATTCATTGGAATAGACTTAAACAAAAGTATATATCATTATTTGTATCTAGTCATCATACTGTAGACGATGCTAAATTACACTTTAATCATTTATAGGGTGCTAAATCCATTTGGAATTACAATCAAATTATAGGCTATATTAAAATATCGTATCTAAATGATTCCATAGAATTTAAACTTTTTAAATCTCTTGATAAAAGATATTATTTCAAATCAAATACTAAACATTTTTTCAAGACATGTGCTTAAATGGTTATCATTTTTATATTAAAAATATAAGCAATCAGGAAATAAAAAACAATATTGATATATATTTAAATAGCATACATAAAAATTTTCTCAATAAAGACAATGTTCTTGATGACACAGTTTTAAGCAATACTATTTCTTATATTGATATTAAGCAATGGATAAAATATCTAAAAGAAAATGGATCTAAAAATGATTTTTCTTTATCCTGTGATTAAAAATGATTTCTTCAAAATACCCAATAATCGTGGCAAGCAGGGCAAGGTTGTACAAAACCTCACCTTTGCTTGTTGGTGAATCCCCCAATCCCCTTTTCAAACAATGATTAACATCATTGAGCCACGCACCATAAATGGTGCTATTTTTATACAGATATTATCTCTCGTCATGTGCATTTTCTTTACTAATTTTATTCCGTTCTATTCCCAACATTCGATCAATATTTTCTTTTGCACGAAGGATGTCTTGCATCTCTTTTTTCGTTTGCTTATATGTTCCATATGCCTGTTTTTTGGTACAAAGTAAGTCTGTATATTCTGCCTGCAAGGTTTTGATTGTAGGTAGTTTTTTTAGGTCTAAATCATTAAAATATGCCTTTGCTGCCTTATGTAAAATCAGTTCACCTTCATGTGCTGCATAAAACTTTTTGGAGTACCCTGCTTTTCGATATGCAGCATAAGTATCACGAGTTTTCACATAATTAAATATGTGTGTCTGTAACACTTTTATCTCTCCCATTCTCTTTTCCGCTGACTTGATTTGGGTATTTAATTCTTCAAATTGTGTGGTGATTTCTGTCGCTTTCTTTTCTAATTTTTCATATTCAATTAAATCATGCTCCCGTAAATAATTGATAGTCTGTGCCATTTGTTTTAGGTTGAAACTTTTTGCCCATCGTTCATATCCTGGTCCTTTTCCTTCCTCTAATTTACTCTGAATATCAATTAATAAATTCACAGATTTCTTAGGTGATGTGGTATTAAGATTCTTTTTTGCTTTGGATTTTCCACTTATTTTTTCCTTAATATCTACTTCTAAATATCCCTCTCCAAGGGAACGTAAACGAATAAATTTTTTCTGTTCTTTTCCTTTAAAGGCAACATGTTTTCCTTCCTTGATTTCATACCCTGCATCTGCCATCTGTGTTAAAAATTCTTGAAAGTCATTTGGCTTTTTTTCTAAGATTTCGTCTATCACCATCTCCAATTTTTCACTATGAGAAAATGGTTTTTTGTTCCAATGCAAGCTTTGCTTGCATTTTACCATATTACCATAATGCTTTTTCTTATTACTAGGATTTTCAATAATGGATAGTCCATTTTCTAAACAGATACGATCTGAAATTCTACCAAGTGCCTTACCACTTCCTAAGAAATTCCGAAACTTTCTTGTGCAATCAATGGAGGTGGAATTGAAATCAATATGGCTATGTACATGTGCTTTATCTGTATGTGTTGCTACTACAAAAGCATACTTACCCTTAGTAAAACTCATGGCTAAATCATAAGCAATTTCATGTGCCTGCTCTGGTGTCACTTCCCCCGGTTTAAAGGATTGCCTAATCTGGTACATGACTACATCTTTTCCTTGCCTTCGTCCTGTTTTATCTTCATAAATTTTCTTGGATAATAAAAATTCTGCTTTTACAGTTCTTGGATCACATGCATAGCAAGTGACCATTTTTCCATCTTCTGTTTTCTCTGGATTCTTAATATAATCAAGACTATGTGCTAAGCATTTTTCTACTGTTTTATTCTTTGTTTTATGAATGGCAATGAGCCTTGTTGTTGCGATAACTGTCCCTCCTTTCCATAAAAAAAGTGCAAGGATTTTTCACCTTACACTACAAATTCTTATCTATATTTTCTTATGCTTATCGGACATATAAGTAATAAATTCATCACAGGTGGGAATGCTCCCTTTCCGTGGAACTTTATCCTGCTCTGCTTTTGCCCATAAATCAAGATTAGGATTGGTAAATGCATCATTGATGGATGCTTGCATCTCTCGTTTTAACTTTTTTACCGAGATTCCTTGTTCCTTTGCCATTTGTTTATATACATGATTCAAATTCATATTCTTAACCTTTCCTTCCTCAAAGAAGGCAACTTTTTCTTATTAAAAAAGTGCTAGTTGAAAATTTTACTTTTTCAATCTCATTCCTTTACTTTCATTTGTTTTTTTCTTACGAATTATATTTTATCACTTGCATTTATTATAGTCAACTCAAATGAGGTAATATTGTTACCTCAAAATAGTTAAAATATTGGTATATTTTTCCATAAGAACTTGTGTGTATAATCCCAAATGTTTTTTACTGAAAATTTACTTTGTTATAGAATAGGAGATTCAAATGAATATCGGAGAAGTGATTAAACAAAGAATCCTTGATTTATGCCAAGAACGCAGCATTACACTCAATAAATTAGCTACCATAAGTGGTGTTACACAATCTACTTTAAACAACATTACCAGTGGTAGAAATAACAGTGCAACTTGTGCTACCATTAAGAAATTATGTGATGGTTTAGGTATTACCATGACTGAATTTTTTGACACAATAGAATTTAATAATCTTGAACAAGAGATACGATAAAAGGGCGATAATTTTTATTATTACCGCCCCTCTTTGTACGTATTTCATTAAGCAACTACTTCTATTGTCCAATCTCTTAATAATTCAATATGAGCAACTAAGATTGCTGCAATCACAGGTAACCCAAATGGTGAAAATACATAAGCAAATATTAAGATAGGTAACCATCCACTCATTGGATCACCTGTTAGTATAGATAGCATAAAAAGTAAAAAGAATAGCATCGAAACTAGTCCTAATAGTCCCCCTACATAGTATAAAATCATTTTGGAGAATCCCAGTAAAATAGTTAGTACCACAGTAATGGGAAAGAGGATTAATTTTAGCTTATTTATTGATAATATGCTTCACATTCATTAAACTTAGCAAACTGATTAGTAGCCTTTTTTATCTCCATATCCAATGATTTTGTACGCTTTACACTATCTTCAAGCCAAATATTTTCTACGACCATTTTACTTTTTTTTCTATCACAGATAGCTTCAATTCTGCCGATGAAGTCACTACCATAGACAATCGGAAGCGTGTAATATCCGTACATTCTTTTATCTTTTGGCGTATAAATTTCCCATTTATAATCGAAGTCAAAAATAGCCTTTATGAGTTTCCTGTCCCAAATAAGGCTGTCAAGAGGTGCTATAAATTCACATCTTTTCTTGTGTTTTTTGTCAGAAATAGCCATATCTAAAATATCTTTCGCTGTGCTTGGTATATAGAATTTATAGTCTATCACTTCAATCTCAATAATTTTATGTTCATTCATAAGCTCTTTAATGACAGCTGTGCGATTTTTAGCATTTAGTCCGTGAATATTTAGCCATGCGTCTGATACCTTATTCCACACAAAACCAGTTGCTTTAATTCGACGATAGACGTGCCATTTTAGTCTATCAACATCACTTTCAAACTGATATTCTTGCAGATTAGATGGGTTTTTTACACAGTTTTCTATGAGGTCGTAATATTTCATTGTGCCTTTTTTATGTGAAATGCCAAGCTTTGAGTAATAATAAAGGTGTTCAAGTGCAGCTCTTGAAAGTTTTGTGTCGTTCCAAAACCAATCCACTTTTTCAGAAAAATCTAAGTCTTTTGAGGATATAGCTCCATTTTTAGCAATGATTTCTTTGATTTCATTGCAAATAGGAGTAATCTTATCACGACTTATCTCTGATTTATAATAATACATCATTCTATTTTTAAGATATGGAAAATCATTTTGTGGAAAAATACAAAGGCATTTGTCAAAGTAATCAATAAGTTCTCGGTCTTTGTAAAGCAGATCAAAAAGCATTGACTTTTTGAAGTTTTTAACCCTTGAATGAAGCACAATTTCAGCTGATTTTCCACACACATCAATGGGGTCATATTGCAGTGCTGTCACATGATTGATAAAATCTAATGTACCACTTTTTCCAGTATATTGATATTCGCCCAAAAGTCCGTGATATAGCATCATGAATTTTTTTGCTTGTTCTTTTGTTATATTCACTGAGGGCCTCGCAATTCTCCTACGATAGAAGTATAAATCGTAGCCATTTCATCGACGGATTTTTGAAAGTCCGATTTCACCCAAATTTCAAACATTGCAAGTGTACCACTGGCATGAAATGCAAAAATATAGCTTAAATCTTCGCTATTATAAGCATTTAGCATATTTTGTGGTAAAACCGAATTGACAAGTGCCATGTGTTCATTAAATTCTTTTGCAAATATGTGAAAGATATCATTTTTAAATAACAGAGAAAATAACTCTCGTTTTTCTTTGCCAAACTCATAAAACATCCGTGCGAATTTATAAAGAGTAAATTCAGTTCCACCTGTAAGTTTCGTCATATATTCAGCCATTAAGTCCTTGCAGATGTATCGCACGATATCATCTTTGGATGAAAAATTATTGTAGAATGTCTTGCGAACCAATGGTGTGTTTGCAAGCACTTCTGATATTGTTATAACTTCGTATGGATTTTCTCTTAGTATCTCTAAAAAGGTATCCACGATAATTTTTTTTGATTTAGCAGCCATATTGCCCTCGTTTCTTTTACTCATATGAGTAAATTATACTACAAAAAATCAGTTTCGTAAAGACCATTACACAAAAGTATAAATGTGAGTAAGTTGCTTAAATACTCTTGATTTTAGATCTTGAAAAGTTATAATGATTACACAGTTGAGCAATAAAAACATCTAAATTTAAAGGAGTAGTCATCATGAAAGGTTTTAATCAAATTAACGAAATTCTAATGGATCAAACAGCAGTAAAAGTTTTAAGCACAACAAACGAAGATGGAACAGTACATTCTATTTATGCAGGAAGTGTTTCACCTCTTGATAATGATAATATGTTTGTTGCCGAACTTATTATGAGACAAACCACTGCAAACTGGAGCAAAAATCCTAACTTCTCTTTGCTTGTAACAAAAGGCATGGAAGGTACTTATCTTATCAAAGGTAAAGCAGTATCACGCATCACAGAGGGCGAGTTAATTGAAATGGTGCGTCCAAAAATGAAAGAAGTTGGCTTTGACACACAAGCTGTTTGGGTTTTGAATGTTGAAGAAATTTATGGCAATCAAGCAAATCCAGAAACTTGTGGTAAAAAACTATTTTAACTAAATTATCGCTGTGTCATTTGACATGGCGATTTTTTACGCAAAAAGTCCGATTACACAAAAGTGCAAATGTGAGTAATCTCCTCTCAACTACTTTACAATTATAGTTTTGGTGGTATAATTAAATTACACAGTTGAGTAATGAATTGAGGTGAGATTATGGAATATGAAAAAGCTATCTATCATGAAAAAATCTTGAAGTGCCTGTTCGAGTTTTCAGATATATTAAACTTAAATGTAAAGACAAAAGAAGAAAACGGAGTAGTAAAGCATATTTTTAAGCGCAAAAACAGAACGCTTTTTATTGTAAGAATAAAGGGGAATACAATTTCTGTTTCTGTTGTCTTGTGGCTTCTAGATTTGTATTATAGTAACAAAAATAATTTTTCAAGCGATGTTTCAAACGCAATAGAGCAAACTAAAAAAACTGAATTAGTCTATGATATGTTTGATAAATATTGCATTTCATACAGTTTTAAGTTTAATGAGCCTTCTATGAAAGTAGTAAATGATTTAAAAAATTTATTGCAAGAAGAAGTTTATCAGATAGAAAAATTAGTAGCATAAGGAGTAGATGATGATGCATAACCGAGTAGTTCCAGAGGATTTTATACCTTTTACACAAAAAGAGAATTTTAGAAAAATGATTGCACTTTCAGAAGAATTATCTTTAAAAACAAAGATGGAGATTTCTAAAAAAGGAGATACATTAAAATATACGATGAAAACAAAAAATCGTAATTTGTTCTCTTTAAAAGCAAATGGAAGCACTTTAGAAATTAAACCTGCACTTTGGAATTTGGAAAACTATCGTGATGCAGTAGAGCAAACTTCTGATGAAATAAAGTCTGTCATTATAAATGCAAAGGCTTGTAAAAACTGTACTGACAAATGTGGAGGTGGAGCAAGATTTACTATGGATGGAAATGAACATTACAAGTGCCTATTCAGTGGCTTTCAATACGTCAACCCAAGCGAAGATGATGCCTACATTTTATCCGAGTTAATCACACTTGAAAATGATACAAGGAAAAAATAAGGAGAACGATATGGAGAGATGTAATTGGCAAAATCTTGAAAATTCAGAAATCTACATTGAATACCATGACAATGAATGCTAACTTCCCATATTTTACCTACTCAACACATTCAATTCCAATTTAGCAATCTGAAGTGTTGAGTAATCATTAAAATACCTCTCTATCTACTTTCTAGAAATGCAAGGATTTCAGCA
>JAWXVD010000039.1:0-26319 GCA_044425705.1 Eubacteriales bacterium
ACTATACCTGTTGCTTTCATATCATTTTCTCCTCTTCCTATTGACTTTTATTTTTATACTATATGTTATTTTTTACATGTTGCTATAACACTATTTTTTGCCATTTGGAGAAAATTATACCTGTTAGTTTGAGAATATAATTGCTAAGCGATTATTGATTCTTGTAACATCTATTTCATATTTTTTACAAATATATGTTTCCCTTTTCCTTTTCCCTTGACTTCTTCAACAATTTTGATGTCCCGCAATTTTGTCATAATCAATCTAGCAGTTGAACCAGAGCATTGTAGTATTCCTTCTATTTCCTTAGTTCCAAATATTTGATTTTTATCAATTTTTTCATACACTTTAAGAATGTTTTCCTTTGTTGGTTCATTATATTGCTTTTCTTCAATCGCCGACTTTATTCTATCAATCGCCGACTTTTCCCGTTCAATCGCCGACTTTTCCCGTTCAATCGCCGACTTTTGATCTGAATCAATTATTTTTTCTATATTTGAATTATAAATCACTGCCTGTAACATAAACGCATTCGTATAATAAACTGGAGCTTTTAAACCAACCTGTTCTAATTCATTACACATACGATTAACACCTTCACCAAATTCTTTCACAAATTTGTAGTTCTTCAAAAATTCTGCAATCTTAGGGTTTCTAGAGAAATGTGTAAAACGAATATTATCTGCTCTTACAAGTCCTGGTAACTTTCCTGGACTTTCAACTACAATATGATCGTCAAACATCTTAATCTGAATATCTGTACCTGTAATACTATAAGCACGATGAGTAACAGCATTCACAATTAATTCTTGTCTAACAAATTTAGGATATTCTTCCTCTGTCACAAATGTTCCTTCTAATCCTAGATATGTCTTCTCTTTTACTTGAGTATCCAAATATGCTATTGCTTCATTTATCATTTTAAGCAATGTACCCTCAAAAATAACATCTTTAATAACATTCATCTCTACCCCAAACTTTTCCTCTGTTCCTTCATAACGAATAAATCGAATTCTTGCACGTGGAAAAAAATTCTGTGGATTGTTACCAAACAACAAAATTGCTGCGGAACTAATTTGAATATTCCCATCTTTTTCTTTTACAAATCCTTTGTTTTCTTTGAGATATTCCAATGGACTTTTTCCGCAATTAATTTTCTCTATATAAACCTTAACAAATTCCATATCAATATCGTCTATTGTTGCATCAAGAACAGACCTATCTTCATAGTAACGTTCTCCTCTGTCATAATTAAGTTGCAGTCTCTCTTCAAAAGTCTGTAATTTAGATTTATCACCAACTCTTAGGAACACATCATCTGCTTGATTTGCATGAACCTGTGGACTCGCATCAATATGCATTACAATCACATGGTTCTCTCTCCCATTTTGATCAACACAAGTAACTTTTTCTATATCAACTTTAACAGTTGGATTACAAAAATCAAATGGTACTCGCAAAAGTTCATTTAATTTCTTAGTTTCATAATCCACACCTTCAATTCTCTTTGTTTTATCCGAAATACCTATTATAATGTCTCCACCATCAGCATTAGCAAATGCAACAATTGGAATTGCCAAATTTTTCGGAGATATATTAATGCTTTTTCGGTCAAATGTTTGATTTTCTTCCAATAATAAAATTTCTTCTATTGTCATTGTGTTTACCTTTCACAAATAATTTTTTTAATAACTCCTTCAACTTAATTCTTAACTTTTACTTTAAAGTCATAAAATATGTATCACATTCCTCTCGTCCCATAATTCGACTTTATTTTTGATCCCTGCTTGACAGCTATGCCTACCTCATATAAAAAAATGGGACTAAATCAACGAAACCGCTTGTATTTACTGGGTTTTTCAATTTGGTCCTATGATAACAGTTTCGTCTATTCTTCGTACTATACCTGTTAGTTGAGCAAAGGTTATTTTATTTAGATATGCGATTACAAATTCAATTTATACACTCTGCTTTTCTTTTCACCAATTGCTTTCAATAATTTCTTTTCTACCATTTTTCTCAACAAATTCTTAGATGCAGTTTCTTTTATTCCACATAATTGCTGAACATCGCCATTGGTAATTGATGGATTTTCTTTCAAATATGCCATTACTCTCTCTTCGTTTGAAAATATTTCATCTGCCACATCACCTATCAACACTATATCGGTATTTAACTTTGGTTTATCAGCACCATCCTTCCCTTTATCGACACCTATCTCTATTTTATCGGCACTTTCTTGCATTTTATCGGCACCCATTTCTATTTTATCGGCACTTTCTTGCATTTTATCGATACCCATTTCTATTTTATCGGCACATCCCTTTATTTTATCGGCACTTTCTTGCATTTTATCGGTACCCATTTCTATTTTACGATAAAGATTTACTCTAATATCCATACCAAATTCAATAAATTCTGGTTCTTGAATTCCAAAATTTTTACAACTTTGAATGATTCTTGGTATGTCAGTCCCCCATTTTTCGATAATCTTCATAGCCACAAAAGTATAAGCAATTCCTCTGTTTCTTGGTTTTGAGCGGCCTTCTTTAATATCATCTATTGTAAGTCCACCAAATAACATTCCAGGTGAAGTAATCTCCAAACGATTATCGAATAATGCAATCTGGATACAGCTTTCATCCAGATAACTTCTATGAGTAACCGCATTGCAAATCAATTCTCTAATACAGTCTGTTGGTAACTCATAGCTGTCCACTCTATATAGACCATCTATTTTAGCACCATAGTGAATATTTCTCAAAACAAATTGGTATGCCTCCTCTATTTGTTCATAAATAGGACCTTCATACTCTCTTTTATCAATAAATTCACTTCTAGTATTTCCTTTATAACTTTACAAAGAGACTGTATATCCTCTTCTGTCACAGTTTTTCCAACGCAGTATGTCTGGTCAAAATATCTATTTGCACCTTCAAATTCTAATTCTTTTAACTGATATCCATCAACATGTCTTGTTGTTCCTGATGTTCTAATATAAGTGCCTTTTTCTTTTCCTTGTGAAGTAATATAGTAAGGTCGTTGTATTCCTGGGTAAATTGTGGCAATCACAACCACTTTTCCCTCTATATTCTGTAATGTCACATTCGGTATGATCTGTGGTGTACAACTATCCAAAATTGCATTTGTTACTGCATCGACAATCTGAAATGCAATTTCATCTGGGATACCTTTTACGATTCTCGTTTTATCTTCCACTCCAAATACAATACTACCTCCACTGCCATTCGCAAAAGCAACAACCGATTTCATATACTTATCTTTATTACTTGGAAGAGATTCTTTAAATTCTACTGTCTTGGATTCTCCCTTCATCATTTCATTGATTGTCATTAACTATTATCTCCTAACTATATTGATTTTATCATTTAATTCATTGCTCGATATATTCATCTCTATCGGCGTATCATCGTCTATAGCATAAATAGTAGATAGTTCTAACATTTTACCTAATCGATAAGCAATTTGTAAGCACATCTAGCTCATTTTGAACAGAATCACATTAAAAATTAATATTACTTTCCATAAAATGAAATATACCTAATAATAAAATGTCCGGCATTTTAAAGACTTTCTATATTTTTCATTATATAAACCACACTACATAGTCACATTATACTATGTTACATTCTATTTTCAAACTCATTTCCACAAATAAAATTCTTAAAATAGCTAGTTCAAATAAATTCTTAACCTCTACTTCACCGCCTCACGATATGTATCGCATTCCTCTCTTCCCATAATTCGATTTTATTTTTGGTCCCTGCTTGACAGCTACGTTGCACTCATATAAAAAAATTGGACTAAATCAGCAAAACCTCTTTTATTTACTGGGTTTTTCGATTTGGTCCTATTATAACAGTTTCGTCTATTCTTCTTACTATACCTGTTGCTTTCATATCATTTTCTCCTCTTCCTGTTGACTTTTATTTTTATACTATATGTTATTTTTTACATGTTACTATAACACTATTTTTTGCCATTTGGAGAAAATTATACCTGTGATTTTGGATAAAACTACTTATCTTGATTCGTTACATATTTTTGATTTTTACTTGTTGGTTTGTCTGGAATAGTCATAACAAGTTGTTTTGTATCTAACAGCGGTTTTAAGTACATCTTATTAAAATGTTCTCGAGATGAAATACCTAGCTCACCTTGCATTTCTGACCTTGTTTTAGGTTGCACACAAAATCCAAGTAAAATTTTAGTTTTATTATCTTGCCCTGTATCTTGCCCTGTATCTTGCCCTATATCTTGCCCTGCTGTTTCTTTGTTAGTTTCTTGTGGTCCAACATGTAAAGTTGCCACTTTTTCTATCGGTATTACTATCTCAAATATATTATCTTCAATAAAGATAGGTGTTTCACCTGAATATAACTTCGTATATTTATTCGTATTTCTCATACCTGATCCTAATTCATCTGCAAATCCAATTTCTCTAAATACTTTAGAAATTGGTGGATTTTTAGGAAATGGTTCAAATTTATTTAATTGTAACTCACCATGTCCATGAGGCAAATTACTATTTTTTGTAAAAATCTTCTCTTTTTCAATCACAAACTGTGCTGCATATGCATTGGAATAATCTCTATGGGCTAAAATATTTGAAATGATTTCTCGTAGAATCTTGTCTCTTGCACTAACATTTTGATCATTTTCCAATACAAATATATCATTTAAGTGTTTTTTACCAAAATCCACTAATTTCCTATATGCATCTATAATATTTGTTATAATAACCTCTCTATCATCATAACGGTCCATATTCTTCACACGAAAAATCGCATCCGTTTTATATTGTGGAAGTACTGACATAATCGTGCTATCTTTACCAAATAGAAGTATGGCAGCTAGAGTGATCCCTTCCTTTCCCGTATCCGGATCCACCAAAATAAGACCAGAACTTCTCAGAATTTCTTCTTCGTTCATACTAGCCCAAACATGATTTTCCACTCTTGATGATGCTAATTTTTTTGCTTTTCTAATTACATTAAAGTCTAAGAAACTTAAATCCAAATATGGAAATACTTTATTCACAAAAAATGTACTTTGTTTTCTTGCATACATCTTATAAACTAATTCCGCATTATCTGTTATATCTATGTCTCCCTCATGGGTTCTATCCCATATTCTTCCATTCAATCTTCTTAACTGTGTTCCTTCTGGTACTCTAATATAAATAATTTCTTTCCCATCTATATGATACACTTCTGGCACCAGATATATAGGCGGATTTATTTTATTGGCATTGTTAATTGCAGTGGTAAAGTCTTTCATCATCTTATCAATTTTATTAGAATTAACACCTCTAATCTCTTTTGTTCCATCCACAATTCCTAAAAACAGATGACCACCATTTCTATTATTAAAAGAACATACTGATTCATAGATATCTTTATTTAAATCATTCTCCGACTTTTTAAATTCAACATCTATTTTTTCACCTTCATTTATTAATTTTCTTATTTCATCAATAGTCATTTTAATACCCATCACTTTCTCTCAGTCTGGCAACTTGCGTCCCTTTCATTTATGAAAGAGGTTTCTCGTCAAGAAACAAATTGCTTTCAATAATTTCTTTTCTACCATTTTTCTCAATAAATTCTTAAATGTGGTTTCTTTTATTCCACATAGTTGCTGCACATCTCCATTGGTAATTGATGAATTTTCTTTCAAATATGCCATTACCCTCTCTTCATTTGAAAGTATTCCATCTGTCACATCACCTATCGACACTATATCGGTATTTGACTTTAATTTATCAGCACAATCCATCACTTTATCGGCACCCTCTTGCCTTTTATCGGCACTCACATCTATTTTATCGTCATATCCTTTTGTTTTATCGACACCCGTTTATTCATAAATTAAACAAAAATTATATTCAGGAATAAAGAGCATGCTTGTATTTAATACCCAAATAATCCCAGATACTTCATCATTACTACATAAATTTTGTGCTAACAGAATTTCTGCATAATCCAATTCTAAAAAGTTTTGTTTTAAATCTTTTAACGAGATATTATAGTTACCATTCATAACTTTATTTGCCTTGCATATATTGTGTATAATAATATCTTTAAATATCTCACGCATATGTTCATAGTAGTTTTTACCATTATAAGCATAACCACTATTTTTAATAAGCACATCTATTTGGTATCCTACGGTTAAAATTTGCTCTTCATTTAATACATCTAAAAGTATTTTTTTCAATGTTTTTTTTGTATCAGGGTCTACAAAGTCAATTTGTAATATTCTTTTAACACATTTGCTTCGCAGTTCTTTGTCTACAATTTTAAATCGCTCAAACAATATTCCATCAATTTTTTTCGGTAGTTCCATTAAAGTAGCAATCATAGAACTTTTCACTAAATTCTTATATTGATATCCTGGTTGTAAAGATACTGAAATTTTTCTATTTTCATAATCATAATCTGGAAGTGAAAATATGTGTTGATAAGATTCAATCATAGGATAATTAATATATAGCAAACCTACGTCTGTTACATCTTGAAAATAATTTTGTAACAAGTTGATTTTTTCTTCTGAAAAGTTAGTATCATGCCTTTCATAATCAAATACTAAAATAATATTCATAAAATCATTTTTATTTAAATTTTATAAATAATTCTTTTGTTTTCCTACAAGATACGGCAAGTCTATATCTAATTCATACCAATTCTCACCGTATTCATTTTCTATTGCAGCATACAACTGGTATATATTAGTTCCATAAATAATAATATCATTTAGCGTAACATCAATTTCAGGATATATTTCTAACAATAATTTCATCAACGTATTTTTTTCATGTTTTCCTTCAACAATTAAAAGATTTTGCCGCCTTTTTCTTGGCTGTACCTCTTCATATCTATTCATATTTATCAAATTCTCCGCTGATATATAATTTTTCCAAATTATGTCCTTCTCTTAATTCTCGCTTAGTTGCCTCACTCAATGATGTAAGATTTCCTTCTCTTGATAGAATAAATAAACAATCTGGTCTCATTAGTCTATTTGTCATTAAATTAGTATTATGTGTAGTCATAACGATTTGGCAATCTTTATTTCTTTTCTTTAAAAACTTTATCACATTTTCTGACATTTCATAGTGAAAAAAAGCATCAAATTCATCCATATACAAAAAAGAGGCTTTTATACCAAGTAAAATTCTTTGATATAAATTTACTAACGCTATTGTCCCGCTTGATGCCATTTCAAAAAAAGGTACTAATTCTTCATGCAAAAAATACAGTTCCTTTTCACCATTAGGCAACAATTCCATTTTCAATTTGCATGCAACTCCCATGATATTCAAAAACTCTTCAAACTCTTCCAACCCGAACTCACGATCTAGTGAACTAAATAAAAGTTCATGAAAACCTTTATTTCTAGTAAATGTTGCATCATGCTGAATACTCATTTTCATATGACTAATAAATTCGTCCAACCTTAATAATGACTCATCTTGCAAAGCCGTATTGTTAATCATCCAACGGAAAAAAGGTACTATATCATTTGTACCACCGTGTTTTCTCATATTCCTAGCCTCAATATAACGCTTTGTTAAGACATCATCTATATCTAATTCTTGTAAATAATCAAAATCATTTTCACCTGTTTCATAATTAAAATAAAATACCCTATTTTCATTTTTTATTAATTCTTCTTCATATAATTGTTTTTCAGATTTTTTTTTGTACTTATAAATAATTTCATCTTCTTCAAATTGAAAGATATATTTAAAAGAAGCAACTTCTTCTTTCGAATCTGCATTTAAATATGATTTATAGTATACTGTTCTATTGTATAAGTCCGTCATATGTGTAGTAACATCCATGATTGCTCTTCCTAAATTTGTTTTACCCGTAGCATTTCTGCCATATATAAGCATTTTATTTATCGTTGCCGCTGATATACACTCCGTATTAAATTGATATCCTCCTACCTTATCAAAGTGAATACCTATCGTATCTTTAAAATTTCTATAATTTCTTACTTCAAAATATTTTAGCATATCAATACCATCCCTTTTCTTAATATTCATAAAAGTATAATTTTTGCATAAAATCTTATTTATTTAATGTCCTAGTTTGATGATATACCAATTTATCTAAAAACACAATAGATACCGTAAAAAATTTACGGCATCTACAAACATTCTGTTACAGTTCACACGTGACCTGTAACGATACAAAAATCCATTTAAAATTGCCTACGGCAATGGGATTTTTGTACTATTTCATCATTTTCATACGTACTATGCAGTAAATGCATAGTACTGTGTGAACTGTAACAACATTCTACTATTTCAAGTTTTTTCAATGTTTTTTCCAGAAAATCCCATTCTATTTTCACCATCTCACAATATGTATTACATTCCTCTCTTCCCATAATTCGACTTTATTTTTGGTCCCTGCTTGACGGTTACGCCTACCTCATATAAAAAAATTGGACCAAATCAGAGAAACCCCTTGTCTTTACTGGGTTTTTCGATTTGATCCTATTATAACGGTTTCGTCTATCCTTCTCACTATACCTGTTGCTTTCATATCATTTTCTCCTCTTCCTATTGGCCTTTATTATTATGCTATGCATTATTTTTACATATTGCTATAACACTATTTTTTGCCATTTGGAGAAAATTATACCTGTTAGTTTTAAGAATCATATTTGCATATATTTATTGAGCAATAAAACAACATTTCTTCAAATATCTTTCGTTAGAACATTCTTATAATTTAGGACTATATTTTACATTTCCATAATGCCATTGGATGATGTTCAATATTTTTCAAAATATCTTCATTAGCAAAAAGCAATTCGGGTCTATATTTTTTTCGTTCAAATGCTTCCATATACTCCATTTCTTCAGGTGTTACTTGCATCAAATTACAAATATATTTCCCTGCACTTACCTTCATTTCCTCTAAATCAAATTTTTCTTTTTTACGAAGTACTGGAAATAAATCACGTTTTATTTTTTGAAATGTTAATCTATCAATTGCCGATGTGTCGAACGTCTTATTTACTACAGGTTGTGAAATCGTATTATAATATATTATGCACTTGCGAAACAATGCTTCTTCCTTGGAGTCAAATAATCCATAATAAACCATATTGTTAAAGTCATATAAATCTCGTGCCGCAGCACGGCTCATTAATGCATTAGTTTTTGCAGCAAATATTTCCATAGGTGCCAAAGTATTTACCTCAAATTTATCATCAAACACGTCTGTCAATATTTCTGCTCTAATTGGATTTAAAATATGACATCTTAATGAATAGTTCAATTCTATCTTAATATTATCCATATTTCCCACTGCGTTTCTATATTGGTAGTGAAATGCTGATAAACTAAAGCTAAATCTAGATGCCGTCGATAGTTGATATCCTTCCATTTCCATATATTCTTTAATTATAGTTGCTATTATATCTCTTACTTCTTCCATCTCACATTTAGTACTATTAGGAATATAATCCATATCAATATCTACTGATAATCTAGGAAGATTAAATATTACCATATTAATTGCGGTTCCACCTTTTAAAACCAAATGCTCTTGTAAAAATGGTTCACTATTAAAGTATTTTAATATTTCTTTCAATCGAAGTACTTTCTCAAAAGTATCTCTAACAAAACCATATTCTTGTGCAATTTTACCAAGCTGAATTTTATTATATTCTATCATCTTCGATTATCTCTCCATTCTTTTGATACTCCTGAGCATTTATTTCAACTACAATTTTCCATCGTTCATTATATCTACCTTGATAAATATCTTTAGATAAATAGCGTCTACTTTTTCCAATATGTTCTTGACAACACATGTAAAATTGTTCTGATAATCCAATTGCTCGATTATAAGTTTCTAACAAATATCCGATTTTCTGATAAAGAAACTGATTTTGATATTCTACTAGATACTGTAAAAGTTTTTGTTCCCTTAATTTTCTTACAGATTGAATAAAAGAAATCACTTCTTCTATTCCAGTTATTTTATCCATATCTTTTATGCTATCAACAAGCGTCTTCTCCAGGTCTGTCACACGAATACCTCCGCTATACTGCACATTTTCCACACCTGTCTGCATTTTTGTAGCAACAAATTTATAAGTATATCCATCAAATTCAAAATCATGAAATCTCGTTTTTGACGATACATAAACATCATAATAAACCTGATCCGACAATCCATGATACTCTATTGCTGTATGATGCGAAATATACGCACTATCTGTAATCATACAAGCTATTTGAAAGCGACTTGCTACTGGTGCTCCTGTTTCACCACTTATACAAGTATACAAATTATTTCTAATCTTGATAATCATATTTTGCTTCATTAATCTTTTTAATGCTGACCTTGTACTTTCTATATTGTTATAATATTGATTCACATATTCTGCTGTAAATACTGGTTTTTGCAATAATTTAAAATATAAATTCATATTTTCCTCCAATCCGAAACATCTTTTTGCATAAGCATTTTTAAATGCTCTAGGATAAATAGTATTTGTGATGCTTCGTCACAAATACTTGGGTGAAAAAGAAATTATAGAATTTATTTTCACCCTTCCACCTATTTATTTTATTTTTTTTACAAAAATGTCTTTATATAGCCTGTTTCGTACTTAATATAAACTATATTATAAATTAAACATATAAGATATACAACAACTTTTTCACTAATGATTCTTACTTCACCATTTTATAATAACTTATCAACTTAAAATTTTTGTTATTAAGCCGCACTTTTAAGTCAATATAATTTATGTGCTTCATGTACTAACACTCTCAAATTAATTCTTAACTTTTACTTCTCCTCCTTAAGAATATATATCACCTTCCTTTCCACCTACAATTCGACTTTATTTTTGGTCCCTGCTTGACGGTTACGCCTACCTCACATAAAAAAATTGGACCAAATCAGAGAAACCCCTTGTATTTACTGGGTTTTTCGATTTGGTCCTATTATAACGGTTTCGTCTATCCTTCTCACAATTCCTGTTGCTTTCATGTCAATTTCTCCTCTTTTCCTATCAGCTTTTATTTTTATGCTATACGCTATTTTTTACATATTGCTATAACACTATTTTTTGCCATTTGGAGAAAATTATACCTGTTAGTTTGGAGAAAACCATTTATCTTGATTCGTTACATATTTTTGCATTTTTCATGATAACTACTATACCCTTTCTTCTTAAGGAACTCCTGTGACTTTGCAAAATCGTTTTCCTTGACCAAGATATAATCTGTATTAAATGTAGATATAGCAAATATGCCTATTCCATGCCTTGCCAGCTCTGTGGATATACCTGATAAAATTCCAATCAACGAAAAATCAAGTGTTCCATATATTCTCATGGCTTTCCATCCATCGTCTCGATCAATCGTATTGTCTGGAACAACATCTGTGGGACATACCAATGAATTTTCAACATCGGTTTTACCAGTAAAGCAAAATTCAGTACTCATGTCCACCTGTGAATAATCAATAACCTTGCATACTGATAGTTCTATATCAAGTGGTTCAATCTGTATCTGTGCAAGTGCCAGTGTACGTTCCTCTTTATGAATCTGACCTTCAATCTTATCGATTCTACCCATTCGACTTCCCATAAATCTTTTATGAATTTCTCCATAGGGAATCCAAATGTTAGCACTCCCTATTCTGTCATAAAGTTTATCAAGAACAATCTGAAACTCATGCTCTTTTCTCGGCATTCTACCATTTTCTTTATAAAATAATCTAATTTCCTGTCCAATCCAAAGAATGATATTCGCTTTCTGTTTCATCTTTAAACTAGAATACTTCTTATCTGTCTGAAGTAGCCTTCCTTCAACGTTCTTATGATTTTTTCGTGACATTATAATTCCTCTCAGCTAATTAAAAAGTTCATTTTCACTCTTCATCATCTCGATTTTCAGTGTACATTTCATCTAACCAACCTTCATCCAAGGCACTACCTCTCCCCTTATAAGGAACCGCTCTCGCTCTCCCCATCTTATAAAGTTTGCAATTCTTGGGTCCATAACAAAAACTTTCAAATCTATGTTTCTAAGTCACCCCAAAGTCATACTCAATGGTAACATTTGCCATTGCAGACCATTTACACTGAAAACATTTATTCTTCCAACATTTATAGTCCAACATTCGAGCTCCTCGCCACTCATACGTTGCTAAATCTGATACAGGTGCAATCCATGGCGCTTGATCTGTAAGAATCACTTCCTCTACTTTTTCCTTCTTTAGACCGCCTACGCGGTAATAATCCGCATACTCTATCTCTGGATATTTTTTTGTCCATGCAGTCCCACTTATTGCATCTCCGATATGAAACTCATATTTGTTTTGTTGTTTTTCCGAAATGGCTACCGCAAATTGTTTTTCTTCATCTTCAACACTTCCTCTAATAAAGAGATTATATCCAGTTAGCGAATGGGTGCGGTTATGTACAAGATATCTCCATACATTTGAACGTGGTTGAATAGAAATAATATCGCCCCAAAAGGATAATTTGTTTTGTTTTTCTCCATAAATTTTTTGCACTATAATTCCACCTACAATTCCATATATTTTATGAAGCTATTACTATTTTTTTACGAATCAACTATTAATATCTTCAGCAAATTCTCAACTTATACTTTAAACATCTTTCTTCTTTCGCTCTTTATTCTTTCACAATCCACTGCCCTTTTTTGTAGAACCAATATGTTCCACTATTCCATTCTTTCTCATCTTGTTAATATGATACCTAACACCACTTTCTCTATCGGTATTACTATTTCAAATATATTATCTTCAATAAAAGTCGGTGTTTCACCCGAATATAACTTCGTATATTTATTCGTATTTCTCATACCTGATCCTAATTCATCAACAAATCCAATTTCTCGAAATACTTTAGAAATTGGTGGATTTTTAGGAAATGGTTCAAATTTATTTAATTGTAATTCTCCATGTCCATGAGGCAAATTGCTATTTTTTGTAAAAATCTTTTCTTTTTCAATCACAAACTGAGTCGCATATGCATTACTTGTTACCGGCGCTTGTTTTATAATTCTCTCTGTAAAAATTGTCCCATTTCTAGCTCTTCTCGAAATAATTCGTAAACATAGGAAGAACTTTCTACATACAACCCCGTTTCTCTGTCTTGTAGTTTAAGAAAAGTTTCTGAAGTATATAACATCCTCATTGCGGTATCAAATTCCACTTTTCTATTTTCTGTAATAAAAACAATGATATCTTGAATAATAAACTCAATTAATTGATCTCTTTTATCCATTAAATTCTCTCACTTTCTTCAAATACTTCAGTGCCTCTAGACTATGAAATGAATATTGATTTGAAACTGACTTAAAAGTTAAACCTTGTAATAACATATCGAAATCAATCCATTCATTCTGATATTGACGAAATAACATTGCCATATCATCATCTGCAATAGGCCCTATGACAATATCATATTTATTATCCAAATTATTTTCTTTACTCTTTATCTCTTTGTATTCACGATTTCTATTATTCATCACAAATAATGCCCACTCTGGAGATGTATTTTTTCCGAAATCACGTATATTTAATACTGTATTTTCCTCTAATACTTCTGAAATTTCATAAATATTAACAATAGGTAGTCCTCCATAAATTTTTGCAACCCTATGGGCCATTTTTATCGCTTGGTCTTTCATTTCTGTTAAATAAAATCATCTTCCAAAATCTTTATATGGTCTACATTTTTCTAAATCTATTGTTTTTATCGATAAATTTGAACCATGATATAAATACATTACAAAATCCCCCCATTATTTTTACAGATTTTAAAGAGGTCTTCTATCACTTCATCAAAGGATAGTGTATGTTCAATTTCATAATTTTCCTTTAAAAATTCAATTGCTTGATATTTATCCAAAAATTGAAATGCTTGATTTTGTTTCAATCCATATCTAGATGCAAATTCACTAACACAGCTAACTGCATAATGAATAATTTTTTTTCTTCTTTTAACATTCATACACATCCTTCCTATATTTTTTTATATAAACCACACTACATAGCAATATTATACTATGTTATATTCTATTTTCAAACTCATTTTCACAAATAAAATTTTTAAAATAACCACTTCAACTATACTCTTAATTTCTACTTCACCATCTCACCATATGTATCACATTCCCTTCTACCATAATTCGACTTTATTTTTGGTCCCTGCTTGACGGTTACGTTGCACTCATATAAAAAAATTGGACTAAATCAGCGAAACCCCTTGTATTTAATGGGTTTTTCGATTTGGTCCTATTATAACAGTTTCGTCTATCCTTCTCACAATTCCTGTTGCTTTCATATCATTTTCTCCTCTTCCTGTTGGCTTTTATTTTTATACTATATGTTATTTTTATTATCTTGCTCTGTATCTTGCCCTGCTGTTTCTTTGTTAGTTTCTTCTGGACCAACATATAAAGTTGCCACCTTCTCTATTGGTATTACTATCTCAAATATATTATCTTCAATAAAGGTAGGTGTTTCACCTGAGTATAACTTGGTGTATTTATTCGTATTTCTCATACCTGATCCTAATTCATCAGCATACCCTATTTCTCTAAATACTTTAGAAATTGACGGATTCTTAGGAAATGGTTCAAATTTATTTAATTGCAACTCGCCGTGTCCATGAGGCAAATTACTATTTTTTGTAAACATCTTTTCTTTTTCAATCACAAACTGTGCCGCATATGCATTGGAATAATCTCTATGGGCTAAAATATTTGAAATAATTTCTCGTAGAATCTTGTCTCTTGCACTAATATTTCGATCATTTTCCAATACAAATATATCATTTAAGTGTTTTTTACCAAAATCTACTAAATACCTATATGCATCTATAATATTTGTTATAATAACTTCTCTATCATCATAACGATCCATATTCTTCACGCGAAAAATTGCATCCGTTTTGTATTGTGGAAGTACTGACATAATCGTGCTATCTTTACCAAATAAATTATTGCCGCTAAAGTGATTCCTTCCTTTCTCGTATCTGGATCCACCAAAATAAGACCAGAACTTCTCAGAATTTCTTCTTCATCCATGCTGGCCCAAACATGATTTTCCACTCTTGATGATTCTAATTTTTTTGCTTTTCTAATTACATCAAATTCTAAGGAACTTAAGTTTAAATGTGGGAACACTTTATTAACAAAGAATGTACTTTGCTTTCTAGCATACATCTTATAAACTAATTCAGCATTATCTGTTATATCTATATCTCCCTCATGGGTTCTATCCCATATTCTGCCATTCAATCTTCTTAACTGTGTTCCTTCTGGTATTCTAATATAAATAATTCCTTCCCATCTATATGATACACTTCTGGCACCAGATATACAGGTGGATTTATCTTGTTGTCATTATTAATTGCAGACCTTTCATTTATGAATGAAATTTCTCGTTAAGAGACAAACTGCCAGTTGAAAAATCTCATTTTTAAACACACCCTGCCTCATAACTTTTTATCATATAAATCATGCAACATAGTAACATTATACTATGTTGCATTTTATTTTCAAACTCATTTCCGCAAATAATTTGTCACATTGACTCCTCCATGTTGTTTCTATTATTTTCTTATCCGTTTGATATTAATGACTGATAGGCACAATCATAGGCAGTACCCCTTTCTAATTACACAAAAAAGCACCTATGGACCTTTTAAAAGTCAATAAGTGCGTCTTGAATTAAAATTATTTAATTTTAATAAAAAGTATACCTTGCGATGTTCCACATTATTTCAATATCTTATCTATAGGCTTTCCTATTACTCCTCTTTTTATTTTTCAATTTACCCTTGAAAGTGTGAAAAATAGTAGACCTATACAAACCATGTATGTTATAGTAACGCTTCGTTACCGCCCTGGATACTCTGATTTAACACATTTATTCTTATTTAACCAATGAGAGCCGATCTATACTCTATTGAGATAATCTGTTCTTCTTCAAAGATAAAGCATAGCTTCGTTCCCTCTTTTTCATAAACAAATTGATTATCAAACTCCTCATATTCTGTCCCATATGTAAGAATGACATCGTCTTTTTTCATAGACAAATCAATTCCCTCCAATGTAGAAACCATATCATCTTTTAGATAAATATAACCGATTCGATTTTTTCCATCTTCTGCAGGATAGGTTTCAATTTCAAATGATGAAAAATCATAAAGATATGAAACTCCTTCACCTGCACAACTGGGAGCTTCAAAAACACTTTTACTTTCTTCTAGATCAACTTTCAGAAGATCCATATCCGCATCTACTTGTATTATCACATCATTTGAAACAAAACAATATAGATTCAATTCCTCTTCTTCCTCTATTATTTCTACATCTGTTAGTTCCACATCCGGTGCACTTTCCTCCATATCCTGTGTCTGGTTATCCGCTTCCTCTTCTACTGGAACTACTGTTTCTGCAACATCCCCACAGCCTACAGTACATACTACCATTGCAAACAACATTATCATGCTTAAAAATTTACTTCTGATTTTCACTATTAATTTTCCTCCAATTCTGCTTTTTGTCTTTCCATTTCTTTTTCATATGCATCTAGCTTTTCCTGCCATAAATCAACAAGTTCCTGTTCATCTTTACGACTTGAAAGACCATGCTCTTGAACAAGAATTTCACCAAAATACCTGGAAAGTTTCTCCGCCCCATATAAGTTCAGATGCAATCCCGCATCAAAAGTATCGATATTGTAATCTAGACCAATCTGGTCTTTGTCTTCTAAAAAATTATAGTAATGAATCTGATGCTCCTGGGCATATTGTACAATTTGCTCATCCCATTGATTATACCAATACGGATACAAACTTGGAGACTTTATAAAAATAAGCTCCACATCATTTTCATCACACAGCTCTACCATCTTATCAAGGTAATAATACGCCTGTTCACCAAATTCATAATTTGATAAAATTTTCCCTTCTGGTAGATTTTCTGCTGGAAGTGCATCCACTCGCATATAATATCCATTAAATGTAACTGCATCTTTTCCCCAAAAATATTGAAAATCCTCAGATGTTAGCTGATTCCATCTACTATGATACCTCAAAATAGGAAATACATATTCAATAAAATGTTCTTCTTCTGTCATAGAAGCTTGGATACTATTTATTTTTGATAAAGACCAACGCATGCCATCCAATGTCATACGGTTATAACTTTCTCTTTGCGGTTCATCAAACATCATAGCTAAAACACTAAAAACTACTACCTCAGGTTTCTCATAAGCAAAGGTTTCTTCCATAAGATAATATGATTGCCATAACAATTGCTCTGCACTTCCCCTTACATAACTATTGATTCCATACTCATCCCATAAGACCGCTGGTGAAAAATTTGTATATGCTTCACAATCTCCAATAAAAATAACATCATGATTTTTTTCTTCATCATAATATTCTTCAATCATACCGCCTTCTAAAACATCATCCATATATTTAGGCATCAGCAATCTCTGTATAGCGGCTATGATTGCGACTAATACCAAAACTGTCATAAGTATTCTTATGATTCTTCCTGCCAGTTCTTTTCCTCTCATATAAATAACCGTGCCCTTCCTACACTTCATAGTTAAGTCCAGCGATTTCACTTTCTTGCAAAGGTGAAATCACAGTGGATGAAGATAAAAATCCATTTTCACTCTTCCTGTTACTTAAATCTTCTATTATAAATTCTAACTTTCAGTAAGAGACCCAGCGTATATATCTTTTAGCTTCCCACAATACTGCACGGTACATCTTGCCAATAGACGCATAATATCAAGGTATCCAGTACCAATATCACAATTTTCCTTGACCACCGATAACTCAGTGCAGCCTAAAATAATAATTTCTGCGCCATTCGATCTCAACTCTCTTGCCACTTTATCAAAACGTTGTATTTCTGCAGGTTTATTAGCTTTTACATTTTCATATATCACATGCATAATATTCCTTTGATTTTCTTCATTTGGAACAATTAACTTCAACCCTGCTTTTGAAAATAAATCTTGAAACAATCCACTAGTAATCGTTCCGGATGTTGCCATCAGTCCTACATTTTGAATATTTTGTTCTATTAAATAATCACAAACCTTTTCAATCATATTAATCATAGGAACATCTATCCCTTCTGATAACTCTTTATAAAAATAATTTGCTGTCACACAAGGGAATGTAATTAACTCTGCGCCATCCTTCACCAGCTTTTGCCCGATTTCAAGCATTTTTGATACAGGATTTAATTGTGACTCTCCCAAAATATAGCCTGTGCGATCTGGTATCTGGGGACAGTTGTAAATTATCATTTCGATATGTTCCTGATCATTTTCTGCCTCTGTCATCTCTATAATCATTTTCATGTAAAGTGCAGTTGCCATTGGTCCTAGTCCGCCTATAACACCTAATCTCTTCATTCGTCTCGCACCTTTCATTTTCCAGTTTTATGGAATCTCTGGATACAGTGACCTATCATAATGATGTGTTCCGTCTGGATAATCTGTTCCAGTATGTTGATTAGAATAGGCCATCAATTCAGCTTCTGTCAGGTAAAAAAACATAGCACCATCAGCTCTTCTACATGTATCAAAATGATGCCACCCCTCTCCAATATCCACTAAATTCCAAAAATGCATTCCATTCCCAACAGGTATACGAACAATATCCATATTGGTAATACCTGCACGTGTTAACAAACATTTTGCAGTCATTGCATAGGTGTAGCAATCACCCGCTCTTTTTATCAGTCCATAATAAGCCCCTGCTACCCAATCATCTTTTGGTGCCCCATCTACATAAGCAATCTTTGTATGACACCAGTCATAAATTGCTTTAATAACCTCGTATTGACTCATTGATGAATTCGTAATTGATGCAAGGATCTTATCTGCTTCTGCATTTACCGCCTCAGCAGTCATTGGTGTATCACTGGATGCCACTGGATTTACGTTTACTTCTCTTACATAAAGACTTGTTGAAATCTCTGTTTTATTCCCAGCACTATCTGTTGCGCTATAAATAACTGCATATTCCCCTGACACATCTGTATCGACCTGAGAATTATCTATTTCGAGTGCAACCTTTTCATCATAATCATCCGTAACCACAATATCTTTTTTATAGGAAACATTTTCTCCCACTGTCATAGTTATTTCCTTAACACCCTCAATCACTGGTGGTGTAGTATCCTCAATCACTTCCAACATTGCATCCTCTTGACAAATATTGCCGCCTTCATCCTCAGCTATAATTGTAATGGTATACATCCCTCCACCCTCTATCTTAGGTTCCTCCAGAAAATTCACCACACAATCAGTATTATCCGAAATATTTTCCACGAAATCTTCTACTTCAAAAGGATCTCCAAACATAATGCTCATGTCTTTAGTTTTCATCTCAGGAGTAATGGTATCCTGAATATGTAGTATTGTCGCCCTATTCTGATAATACAAATTAAGTACTACATTTACATCCTGCACATGATTTGTATCTATATTTTCATTTATCCCTGATATAATACTTGCATTTTTCTCTTCCCACTCTAAAAATACCGAAATAGCTGGTATTTCTGTTCCTGCCTCAATAGTTACAGACTCTTTTACACACCAAAAAGGAAGTTTATAATATACAATACCGATCACTACCATAATAAAAACTGTAAGACATATTAGTAAAACAATCTTAATTTCACTAGATTTGTGTGAAGTTTCTGATGTTGGATTTTCACTTAACCCATTTTCAAATTCCACTTCTTTTTCTGTAGTATTTTCAGTCATAGATACTCTCCTTGTTATATTTTATACTGAAATAGAATATTTCTCACACAACATAGTTACTGTCATAACAATCAATAAATAATCAATTTCAAATGCACCCATTAACTTAAAATCATCCTGTCGATATATCTTCTTCAACTCATTCACATACGATGCATCAAATACACCGTATTTCTTTATAAGACTTTCTTCCAAAAAAGGAATGTCCGTTGATTTTTTTATCATTGCTGACATACCTGGTGCCTGAAACGGAAATTTCTTACGCTTTACAATTGCATCAGGAACAATTCCTTCAGCAGCTTTTTTTAATATATATTTTTCATTCACTCCCTGTAACTTGTATTTATCTGGGATTTTCGTTACAAAATCAAGCAATTCCATATCTAAAAGAGGATGTCTTCCCTCTACAGAATGTGAAAAGAACATTCTATCACCATGTTCACCAAGCAAATGATCAGACAGCCGCAACTTATAATCAATATAGGATCTTCTTTTCTGTGTGCTCAATCCCTTCAGTCTATCTACATTTACTGGGCTTTGGGCAAATGCTGAAAATTTATCTATTTCACCTCTCATACTGTTACTGTAAACCTTTTGATGTATTTTTCTGATTTCAGGATGATTTCTTTCATAACGGAAATATGGGTCTCCCCATAACATGTCATTACAGGCACATTCTTCTGGCGTCATCTGATTCTTTTGCATTCCTCGGAACATGTCTACCATATATCCTACATAACCATAAAAAAACTCATCAGACCCTTGCCCAGTAAGCACTGCTTTTGCTGGTGACTTCTGTACAAGATCTGACAGCAAATAAGCTGCCACATCATAACTCTCCTTCACTCCTGACTCTGCATGGTAAATAACCTTTTCCAAATTACTCCAAATCTGCTCCTCTGCAACTCGCGTCTTATAGTGCTCTGACTTGACACAATCCTTTACCATTTTTTGAAAATTACTTTCATCTAAATCTCCATCTCCAATTTCAGCAGAAAACGAATAATAACTATCCAAAAGAAATTTCCCGATATAACATGCTACTACAGAACTATCCAATCCACCTGAAATATAGAAACCAATTGGTACATCGGCTACCAACCTACTTTTAATGGCTTTTTTTAATAATTCTCTTAGATTCTCTACATAATAATCTTCACCATAATCAACATCATCTTGCTGATATATCAAATCCCAATACTCAATATTTTTCACATCGCTTTCGCCACTTACTTTTAGCATATGGCCTGCTTCTAATGAATGAATCCCATGAAAAAAAGTCTGAGGCGATACCACTCCTGGATAATTCATCAGCTGGTCTACTGCTTTCATATTCAACTTACGTTCTACTCCTGGATATTCTAAAATCGCCTTGATTTCTGAAGCAAATAAAAGTCTGCCGTCCGATATCGTGTAAAAAAGAGGACAAATTCCAATTTGATCCCTTACTAAGAGTATTTGATTACGAATTGTATCATAAATCGCAATGGCAAACTGTCCATTTAACAACTTGGGAAATTCCATTCCTTCTTCTTCATATAAATGAAGTACCACTTCCACATCAGTTTTAGTAGTAAAAGTATGCCCCTTCTCCTTAAGCTGTTGACGCAACATGATATAGTTATATATTTCCCCATTGCATATCATTGCAATGGTTCTATTTTCATTCCATAATGGCTGCATACCACCTTCTAAATCTAAAAAACTTAATCGATTAAATCCAAGTGCGGCATTAGGAAGAATTAAACTTTCACTATTATCAGGACCGCGATGGCGTATTGCAGTTAACATATTCTCTACCTGCTTCTTTTCAATCGGCTTTCTGTTTTTCATATTATAAATCCCACAAATTCCACACATACTATTGATCTGACCTCCCTTTTACATATCTTGAACATATTAGAATTGATTATAAATGAATTGACTAGAATCATATCCTACACCATAAGATCCCCACAGTATAATCATCAAAAATAATCCAAAATAGATTGCTACCCGAAAATAATAATGAAGACTTGCAATTTTTACACGCACACTTCCACCACGCTGCACTAGGCTAACCGTTATCATCAATAAGATCCCTATGAAAATAATATAATAATCTGCTAACGTAAGACCCAAAGCGAGTAATGAACCATCCACTAATACATTCCAATTCCATGTTGTAAATATAGATGCTAATACATCCAATGTTGTCGCAACAGCTTCATAGCAGTCGAATAAGTTTAATACACATATTAACAAAAATGTTCTACCTATTTGAAACACCTTATAAATCCATCTATTTCCAATGGTAAAACTATTATGAAATTTTAAGTATAATGGCTCCATCTCTTCAGATATCATTAACACAATCCAATTTAACAATCCCCATACTACAAAATTCCAGCTTGCACCATGCCAAATTCCTGTAGCTAGCCATACAATAAAGGAAGATAAATATACAGGCAAACGTTTTCCTGTCTTATCTCCCAAATATTTTCTTGCTATCTTTGAAATACGTTGCATTACTTTTGACACAGAAACCGGATAAAAAATATAGTCTTTAAACCATGTACACATGGAAATATGCCATCTTCTCCAATATTCCTTTAGAGATTTAGAGAAATATGGACGCATGAAGTTTTCTTTCACTTTAATCCCTAACATTTCTGCAATACCGATGGTAATATCAATTCCACCCGTAAAATCAGCATAAAGCTCCAGCGTATAAAAAATCATCGTCAACAAAGCATACGCTCCTCGATATATCTCTGAGCTTCCTAACATAAGGCTAACAGCCACTAAAAGCCTATCTGCAATAACCAGTTTTTTAAAATAACCCCAAAGTATACGAAAAAGACCATCACCTATCGCTTTCCAAGAAAAATCATGCTCTTTTCCTAGTGTCTGAGACAAATCACCAAAGCGACTAATTGGTCCTTGAATTAGCTGTGGAAAAAATGAAACAAATAATGCATAACGAAAAAAGTTCTTTTCCGCATGCACTGTTTCTCTATAAACATCAATCAAATAGGCTATCGATTGAAACGTATAAAAAGATATTCCTAATGGAACTATGATATTTAGAAAAGATAACTGCCTTGTCCCTCCAAAACCTTCCATCACCCCATTAATATTCGCAATAAAAAAATTGGTATACTTTGTTACTGCAAGTATTCCTAGTGATACGATCAGACAAGTCACCAACCATCTACGGCGAGTCTTTCCCTGTGCATTTTTATACAGCTTTCTCTCATCACGCTTCAGCACAGCCTTATGCTCTTTCAAATATGCCTTTTGGCGTATAAAATTTTGTTCTATAATCATTGCTGTTATATAGGTTAATACCGTTGTAGTCACAATAAAAAACAAGTATCTTGGATTAGCCATAAAATAAAAGAAGTAACTACCAAGCAACAACAAAACCCATTGTATTTTTTTAGGGATTATGTAATATAACACAACTAATATTGATAGAAATCCTATGAATTCGTATGATGTAAAGAGCATTTTAATAGCCACCTCTTCTTCTCTTAATCTTCATCTTCAATTTCCTGTATCAATGCATATAGTGCTTTTGCAGAATTAAAATTTTCTGGAATAATTCTTTTTGCATCAATTGTAATATCATATACCTCGTGAATTTCTGAAATCAAGGTAACAATATCAAAGGAATCTAAAATCATTCCATCTATCAAATGCTCCTCTGTTTCAAAATCTACGTCAGGATGTAATTCTTCTAAAATCTGTAGTAATTCTTCCATTATTTTTCCCTCTTTCTATTCCTTTAATTTATTTTTTAGTGTAACACGATCTATCTTTCCATTTGCAGTAAAAGGCATTTGTTCCAATTTAACTGTACGATTGGGCAACATATAACGTGGAAGCTTTGTTCTCATTTCTACCAACAAATCCTTTTCTATCCGATCACCCATATAGAACAATACTATTTTACCTTTTCTATCATCATAAACACATGCAGCCATTTTGATACCGCTAATTGCATTTACATTCACTTCAATTTCTCCAAGCTCGATGCGATGTCCCATGTGCTTAATTTGATAATCTTTTCTAGATACAAAACATAACTCACCATCTTCATTATATTTTGCAATATCACCAGTTTTATAAATTAATTCAGGATATGCTTTATTCAGTGGATTTTGTACAAATGCCGCTTCTGTTCTTTCCCAATCATTATAATAGCCCAGTGTAAGTGCCGTTCCACGCACGCATATTTCTCCTTGTTGCCCAGCTGCTGCTAATTTTCCATCCTCTGTCAAAAGAATAATCTCCCGATTCTGAAAGGGATGTCCGATTGGTATTACTTCTTCTTTTGTAAATTCTTTTTCTACCCGATAAAAGCAACACATTCCTGTACATTCTGTCGGTCCGTATAAATTGGTAAAGACAGCCTCTGGCAAAGCTTTACGCCATATTTGAAATTGTTTGATGGGAAAGACTTCACTCCCAAAAGCAATCGTTCTCAGATATTTAGGCTTTATGGAATCAAATGTACCAAAAGCACTAATCATTGTAAGAGCAGAAACCACCCAACAAATAGTGTTAATTTTATATTTATTCAAAAATTCTACTAAAGAAATCGGAAAGGAAAAACAGCTTTTAGGAATCAAATAAGTAGTGGCTCCAAACTTCAATGTAGGATAAATTTCCTTCAAACACGCATCAAAATAGAGTGGCGCTTGGTTTCCAAATATGGTATCCTCATTAAATTCAAGAACTTTTGAAAGCTGTTTTATATAGTCTTGAACAGAACGATGACTGGCTATTACTCCCTTAGGAATCCCTGTGGAACCAGAAGTAAACACAATGTAAACTGGATCTGTATCAATAGATTTATGACAAATATCTACCAAGGCTCTGTCATCACCTTCTGTTTGAATAAGCTCATCATATTTTCTTATTTCACAATCTTCCACCAAAAAATTTCCTGCGATTTTTTCTGTTTTATCATCACAAATAATCAAAGGAGATTGCACGTTATCTAAAATCATCTGAATCCGTCCACTAGGCATCTCTTCATCAATCGGAACATAAAAACATCCCCCTGCAATAACTCCAAAAAAAGCTGCAATTTCTTGCGGAGATTTATTCATAAAGATAACAATAGGCTTTTTATAAATTTCTTTTTTATGAAGATAAGTTCCGATACTTTGGCTTTGCCTATATACCTCTAAAAATGTAAGCTCGCTTGTCCCATCAGAATACGCAACCTTATTAGGCTTTTTTTTCACAATTTCGTATAAATCGCTCAATATATGGTTTTGCATTATATACCTCTTTTCTTTCACGAAATATATTACTTAAATTTTCTACAACATGATAATCTGTGATATCTCAAAAACTAACTATCAAATTCAAACAATATGATATTCATAAATTATTTATGAATATTTCATCATTATTTTATCATTTTCTAATTCTATCAGAATCAGAATAATTCTGCAAGATTTATTTTATATTTTTTATCTTTTATTTAGTTTTCACCTTTCATAAATATATCTATCATTTAATTCCACACCAAAAAACACCTATATCTAAACAATAAAATTCGTAACAATTCATTGTTTAGATATGGGTGTTTTCAAATACTCTATGTTGTGATATTAATCCGCACTTAATACTAAAATTCTTACAACATCCAGAATACGTCTTTTTTCTTTTTCTGATATCAGTTCTAGCATCGTATATAATTCACTTGCTATGAGCTGTGTTGACATACTCAAATGATCCATTAACAGGTAATCAGCATTTGTGTCTAGTTCATTTACAATTTTTATGAAGGTTTCCAGCTTAGGCACCTTGACCCCTCTTTCAATCGCACTAATATGTTGCACACTTAAATCAAGTCTTTCAGCTAATTCTTCCTGTGTATACCCTTTCTCCACTCTTAATTTCTTAATCTTTTTACCCATTTCCTTAAAATCCATATATACCTCATCCATACTCATTCTTTTAGACTTAGTATAAAGCTATTCACTTTTAATAGACAGATTCTTAAAGGTTTACTATAATTCTAATGGACTTGTTTTTTAATAACTATTTTTATATTTGAAGTAATCTATTCTAACAAATTATAAATAAACATTAATATAAAATCACTACGCCTCATATACTTACTTATTTTCGCTAAATCAGTTTATTTATATCATTTTCATCAAATGATATGCTTCTCCAAAACTAATTCCCTTTTCCATACTAATTTTCTTTACATATTCATACTCAGGATATTGATATGTTTCTCCTTGATATGTACAAACCTTAAATTGACATGTTCCGTATTGTGTATCCTTCTCTATTATTTTTCTTTCTAATATTGTCCGTTCTACTGAATATTTTCGAACTCCAATGGTAGACAAATTTTTAAAAATAATATCTTCACACATTTCTAGGAGCGTTTTTTTACAAATCACTGATAATTTTGTAGCAGGTCGATTTTTTTTCATATAAATAGGTGTGAAATAGACATCAT
>JAWXVD010000193.1:0-4824 GCA_044425705.1 Eubacteriales bacterium
GCTTAGGCGGAATGTTCTCACCTGACCATGCATTTATGACAGGTAAAGTTGCTATGACAATAACAGGAAACTGGTTTACAAACGCATTGGCAATTTATGCACCTGATGTAGAATATAGAGTAGCAGCAGTGCCAGTACCAGAAGGTGGTAGAGAAAATAGTACAACATTTGGTGTAAATGTATTTGGTATTCCGGCAGGATCTGAAAACGCAGAACTTGCAGCATTTTTCATTAAATTCTGTTTATCAGCAGAAATCAATGAAGATAACTTTAGCCAATGGAGATCAATCCCTACATCTGATGCAGAATTTGATGCAGTTAGTTTAACAATTGAAGGTGATGAAATCTATGCTCTTGAAAGAGAAATTGCGAACTCACCTGAAAATGGTATTCCAGCACTTTGTTCAGTTTCATCAGAATTATCAACAGCATTTAGTACATTTAGAGAGTCGGTAATTTATTCTGATGTAGATATCGAAGCGGGACTGGCAGAATTACAAGAAAAATATCAGGCAGAATTAGATAAATAGTATGCGATAAAATGTTCTTTATTAAAGTTAGGGTGCTTTGTATTTATTGCTAAGGCACCCTAGCAATATGTTTTAGGAGGTAAATGATGGGAGAATTATTAAAAGATAAGAATAAGATATCGCTGATACAATCAGTGGCACTTCGGGTGTTTTTGTATGTAGTATTAATTGTAATTGCATTGTGTTTTTTAGTTCCATTTGCATTTTTATTTTTAGGATCATTTAAAACAGAAAGTGAATTATTCAGAGTGCCATTTCAATGGCTTCCCGATAAATTTTCTCTTAAAAATTATACAAATATGTTTGATGCGATTCCATTTTTTATGTATTTTAAAAATACCATGATAATCGTGTTTTTCAATGTAATTGGTTCTTTGTTATCTTGTTCGTTAGTAGCATATGGGTTTTCTAGATTGAAATGGCCAGGAAGAGACCAGTTATTTATCGTAGTATTAGTAACTATGATATTGCCATATCAAGTTACATTAATTCCTTTGTTCTTGTTGTTTAATAAGTTACATTGGGTTGGTACCTTTTTACCACTTACAGTTACATGCTTTTTTGGGAATCCAGTTTTTATCTTTTTGTTAAGACAGTTTTTAATTGGTATTCCAAGTGAATTAACTTATGCTGGCCGTGTAGATGGTGCAAGTGAATTTCGTATTTATGCACAAGTTATTATGCCGATTGCAAAACCAGCATTAGCAACAGTAGCTATTTTTGCATTTATGCGTTCTTGGAATGATTTCTTAGGACCATTAGTATTCTTGAGTAGTGATAGACTATATACTTTATCACTGGCGGCATCCATGTTGCGTTCGCCATATGATCCAAACTGGGATTTATTACTTCCGTTAGGTGTTGTTATGGTTCTTCCTGTACTGATATTATTCTTTGTGTTACAGAAATACTTTATTCAAGGAATTACAATGTCGGGTGTAAAGGGGTAGGTTGAAAATAATATTTTCAACCAGCAATTTGTCTCTTGGGAGAAACCCCTTTCATAAATGGAGGGGCTACAAGTTGCCAGTTTGAGAGAAAGGTATAGGTTATTAATATGAAAAAGAAAACAAAAATGACAATAAAACAAAAAGAGCTAATGTATGGACTGTTATTTATTTCACCTTGGTTGATAGGGTTATTAGCATTTACAATCTATCCGATTATGAGTTCATTTTATTACTCTCTATGTGATTATAATGTAATATCTGATCCTGTATTTGTTGGTTTGGATAATTATAAGAATCTGTTTAAAGATAAGACATTTATATCTGCATTGAAGAATACATCATATATGATTATTTTAGGAGTTCCAATCACCACATTTACAGCAATATGGGTATCTATCATTTTGAATCATAGACAATTAAAATATACTTCGTTTTTTAGAGTTGTATTTTTTATTCCTACTTTAATTCCAACAGTAGTTGCTTGTCTACTATGGGTATGGATGTTACAACCTGATTCAGGGTTGATTAATACCATATTAGGATGGTTCAATATTCCAGCGGTAGGTTGGGTATCTAGTACATTTTGGTCAAAGCCAGCATTTATTTTAATTATGATTTGGACTTGCGGTAATGCCATTATTATTTATTTGGCAGGATTACAGGATATTGATATCGCATTATACGAATCTGCATCTATTGATGGAGCAGGATTTTTTAAACAAACCTTATCGATTACCATTCCATTATTAAGATCAACGATTCTTTATAATATGGTAACATTGATTATCGGTGTATTTAACTGGTTCGCAGAGCCTTATATTATTACAGAAGGTGGACCGAATAATTCAACTATGTTTTATGCCCTGTATATATACCAAAATGCCTTCCAATTCTTAAAAATGGGATATGCTTCGGCTATGGCATGGGTATTGTTAGTCATTGCTTTAATTATTATTTTGATATTATTTAAGGTATTCAAATTTGGGGAATCAGATTATTAAGAAAATCATGAATACTTGGATAAGATGCTATGATGTGTCATATTAGAAAGAAAAGGTGATGAATATGGTGGGTCTTGTTACAGGAGCCAATAGAGGGTTAGGATATGAGTTGACTAAACTGGGTTTAGAAGAGGGCCATATCATGATTGCAACCTATCGTAGTGAGCTTCTAGAAGGAGCAGATTTATTGCGATTAAAAGAAGGCTATGGAGAACAATTAGTACTAGAGAAAATGGATGTTATTAATGATGCAGAGGTTGCAAGAGCAGCTGCAAACATAGCAGAACAACATCCGGTCATCGATTTTATTATTAATAATGCAGGTGTCTTGTATGAATCCAGATTCACTGAAAAGGATGCTATCTTGGATTTGGATATTGATATGCTTAGAAGCACCTTAGATATTAATGCAGTGGGACCAGCAATTGTATTAAAATATTTTATGCCTATGGTCTATCAGTCTAAAGAAGGATGTATTATAAATATTACTTCGGAGGGAGCACATTTATCTCCAGGTGGATATCAATATTTAGCATATTCTATGTCAAAACATGCATTGAATATGTATACCCAACAGATTAGAAATTATTTAGTAGAAAAACAAAGTGAAAAAGCTATTAGGATTTACATGATACATCCAGGACGATTAGACACAATAATGGGTAAAGAAAATGCACAAATGAGTCCAGTAGAATCTGCTGTAGGAATTTTTAATATCCTTCACAGCGATGCATATAATGACTTAGAAATTCCGTTTATCAATTATAAGGGTGAATTGATGCCATACTGATTATAATAGAATGAAAGGAACGGGAAATATGAAGATAGGTATTTTAGGATGTGGCGTAATTAGTAATACATATATTGCGGACATACAAAAGTTTTTTAAAGATATTGACATCAAGGGTTGCGCAGACATAGACAAAAAGAAGGCACAGGAAACGGCTGAAAAATATAATATTCCTAATGCATATACAGTGGAGGAAATTTTATCGGATGAAGAAATAGAGATTATTGTTAATCTCACACCTCCCTTCTTACATACTGAAGTAAATAGAAAAATTTTAGCGGCTGGGAAGCATTTATATTGTGAAAAACCATTCGCACTTACTTTAAAAGATGCAGAAGAAATTTGTCAGATGGCAAAGGAGAATCATTTGCAAATTGGTGGAGCACCAGAAACATTTTTAGGCTCGGCCATGCAGACTTGTCGTAAATTAATTGATGATGGCTGGATAGGAAAACCTCTCTATGCAACAGCAAATATGGTGAATCATGGAGTTGAAACTTGGCATCCAGCACCTATCGCTTATTATAAAAAAGGCGGTGGACCATTATTTGATATGGGACCTTATTATTTAAGTGCCTTAGTATCTTTATTAGGTGGTATTGATAATTTATATGCCTATGGTGGAACTGGATTTGATAAAAGAATGATTTATAGTGAACCATTAAACGGTCAGGAAGTGACGGTGGATGTGACAACACATTATACTGTGGCACTGAAAATGAAATCAGATGTCATAGTTAATATGAATTTGAGCTTTGATATTTGGCATTCTTCGTTACCCATGCTTGAAATTTATGGGACAGAGGGAACCTTAGTGGTACCGGATCCTAATATGTATGGAGGAACACCAAAGGTATTTAGAAGAGAACAAATTCTAGATAAAATGTTTACAGATGAAGAAAGACCTATTGATGAAACCAATATAGTACCTATGGAAGTGCCAGAATTGTATCATCATATTAAGGACTACTCTAGAGGAATCGGTGTGTTAGACTTAGTGAAAGCCGTTGAAACAGAGAAATACGCTAGAACTGGTCCAGAATTAATTTGTCATATTACAGAAGCTATGGAAGGGATTGAACAATCTGTACACACAGGCGAAAAATATGTGATGACTACAGAATGTATGAAACCAGAACCAATCCAAACTGGATTACCAGTTGGAAAAATATAATAAAATTAAAAGGAGAATGATAAAATGAGTGGAATGTTAGGAACAACTAAAGTAACACAAGTAGGATTTATTGTAAAAGATGTAAATGAAACAAAAAAGAAATGGGCTGAATTTTTAGGTTTAGAAGAACCAGAATTAATCGATATCGGAGATTACGCTGTAACACAAACAAAATATAAAGGAGAACCAGCACCAAATGCGCTATGTAAAATGGCATTTTTTGAAGTAGGTGATGGCGTACAATTAGAATTAATCGAGCCAAATGAAACACCTTCTACATGGAGAGATTTCTTAAATGAACATGGCGAAGGCATCCATCATGTAGCATTCCTTATCAATAATACAAAAGAAGTTGTTATGAATTGTGAAGGATTTGGAA
>JAWXVD010000194.1:0-4820 GCA_044425705.1 Eubacteriales bacterium
GCATTTTATGTAATCGTTCCATCATATTGATAGGAACTCTCCCTGCAAAGGAAGGTACCCCTATAAAACAAAGATCATTTTCTTCAATCACAACTGTAGAAAAATCATATTCTTTTTTTGACAAATCAATTGTTCCATTCACTGTAAATGCACTTGTTACCAAATCCATAATTTTCTTTGTTCCACCTGTCGGACTAAAATAAATTGAATATACCATCTCTTCCCGCTCCGTTCTATGTATTATTTCATTATATAATACCACAATTTCAAGTGTTTCAAAATGATTATTTATTTCATTCCTACCGAAAAAAATAAGACCAGATACATCTTCGTTACAATCACAACGAATATACATCCAGTCTTATACTTTCTCTTGAAAAATTTTTTTAACTCAAGTGAAACAAACATGGTAAATCAATTGCTACTGGGCTATTATCCTCATTTGTTTCCATGATGTCTGCCATAAAATCCCACCATTTTCTATTAATAGCAGTATCTGCACCTTTTGCCCATAATCCCTCGTCTTCAATCTCAATATAACCGAATAAAATCAAAGTTTCTTTATCTAAGAAAATAGAATAATTTTTACCACCGTGTTCATGAATCATATCTACCATCTCTGGCCATAATTGATTGTGGCGAATTTCATATTCTTCTTCCTTGCCTTCATATAATTTCATTTTAAAACCTTTAATCATTTTAAAAACCAAACCTTTCTTATAGTCTAACAACTTATAACCCTTTCACTTCAGGAAAGGGTTATAAGTTGTCACATTTCAAACATTATCTTTACTTTCTAGTTGAAAGTACTTCTGCTTCATATTTTTTCACTTCATCAAACCATTTTTCTTTTACTGGAACACCATTGGTTTCACAGAAATAATCCCATACTGCGCCCATTGGATAAGTTTTCATTTCTTCTTGCATCATCATCAATTCACTAAATTGAGAAGTATCTTGTAATTTTGCAAGGTCTTTACTTGGTAAAAGGAGTGCAAATAACAAAGCTTTTTGCATATTTCTCATGCCTACTGTCCAAGCACTGATTCTGTTGATACTTGCATCAAAGAAATCTAGCGCTAACAATACTCTATCAAGTGCATCATTTCTAACGATTTCTTTTGCAATTTCTCTTGTCTCATCATCAAATAATACTACATGGTCACTATCCCAACGAACTGATCTTGTTACATGCAATGCAATCATATCATTAAACAGTAGCATAGATGGAATTTTATCTGAAACCACTTCTGTTGGATGATAATGTCCGTTATCTAACAAGCTGATGATGCCATTTTTTGCTGCGTAATTAATGGTAAATTCACTGCTTCCTACTGTATAAGATTCTACACCAATTCCGAATACTTTTGATTCTAGACACACCAATACTTTTGTTTTATCGTAAGGTATTGCAAGAATTTGGTCTAATGAATCTTTAAATCTTGCTCTAGGTGCTAATCTGTCTGCTGGAATATCTTTATAACCATCTGGAATCCAGATATTTAATGCACAAGGTTGTCCTAATTCTGTTGCAAAGTATTCTGCAATACGTACACAGGCTTTTCCATGTTCAATCCAAAAACTACGAATTTCTTCAATTGGGCTAGATAATGTTAAACCATCTACTACATTATCATGAGAAAAATATGTTGGGTTAAAGTCAAGGCCGATGCCTCTTTCTTTGGCAAATTCTACCCATTTTTCAAAATGCTTTGGTTCTAATTTATCTCTGTCTACAAACTCACCTTCTTCAAAAATTGCATAATTAGCATGTAAATTTAATTTATGTTTTCCTGGCACTAAACTAAACGCTTTATCAATATCTGCCATTAATTCTTCTGGAGTACGTGCTTTCCCTGGATAATTTCCAGTGGTTTGAATCCCTCCTGTTAATGGTCCTTCGTGATCAAATCCTGTAACATCGTCTCCTTGCCAGCAATGCATTGAGATGGCAACTCCTTTTAAAATTTCTAATGCTTTGTCAGTATCAACTCCTACTGCTTGATAACTTTCTTTTGCTAATTCATAACTTTTTGCTACGCTCATTTTTTAATCCTTCCTTTTTCTTATTATTTTAATATTTTTTACACATTAATTTTTACATTTCTATTCTATAATTCTGGCTTATAATTTTTTACTTCAAATGAATCATATACACTTTTTCTAGCTTCCTGTAACCCAGAAAACTCTCCTGAGCGAATCATCTGCGCCATTAAATTTCCTATTGCGGTTCCTTCACCAGGTCCTGCATATACTATACATTCCGCTTTGTTAGCTGTTAATTGATTTAAATATGCGGCATTTGAACCGCCACCAACAATGTTGATACTGCTAAATTTCTTTTGTGAAATTTCTTCTATTTCCTGTTTCGTTTTCGCATAAGATTCTGCTAAACTTTGATAGATTACCGTAGCTAATTCACCAATGCTCACTGGCACTTCTTGCTTCGTTCTTCTTGCATAATTTTGAATTTCAGCAGTCATATTGGCAGGTGCCAAGAAACATGTATCATTTACATCTACCCTTGTTGGAAAATCACATTCCTCTTCTGCATACTTACATATTTCAGCAAATGAATATCTGTCATTAATTTCATGGCGAACAGATTGTATCATCCATAATCCCATAATATTTTTCAAATACCGATATCGATAGTCATAACCACCTTCATTTGTAAAATTCTTTTCCATACTTTCTGCTGTACAAATTGCTTTATCATTCTCAATTCCCATTAAAGACCAAGTTCCAGAACTAATATATAAACATTCTTCTGTCAAAGTAGGAACTGCCATCACCGCCGAACCAGTATCATGGGTAGCTGGAAGCACGACTTCACAGGTAAATCCAATTTCTTCCTCTATTTCCTTTGTGAATCCACCCACTATCGTTCCTGGCATACTTAAGGATTGAAACAAAGAAGATTTTAACCCTAATTGGTCAATCAGTTCATAATCCCACTCATTGGTAACCGCATTTACTAACTGGGTAGATGTAGCATTGGTATATTCCTGCAATTTATTTCCTGTTAATAAGTAATTAAAGTAATCTGGAATCATAAGAAATGTTTCTGCTTTTTCTAACTGTTCTGGCTCTTGGATTTTAGCTGCCATTAACTGATAGATGGTATTAAACATTAACTTTTGGATCCCAGTTTTTGCATATAAATCTGGTAATGGAATGATTTGATAGACTTCTTCATCCATTCCTTTTGTTCTGCCATCTCGATATGCATATGTATTGCCTAAGATTTCATTATTACCATCCATTAATACATAATCAACTGCCCATGTATCAATTCCCATACCGACTGGAATTTTTCCTATTTCCTTACATTTTTTTAGTCCATTTTTAATTTCGTTAAATAATCCCTTTGTGTCCCAACACAAATGCTCCCCAACCTGTTGCATTCCATTTTCAAATCGGTAGATTTCTTCTAATTTCATGATTCCATCTTCTACCCAACCTAAAATATGTCTTCCACTAGAAGCTCCGATATCAACTGCCAAATAATATTGACTCATTTTCTGCCCTTCCTTTTCTTAAAACCAGATTCTGATACTTTCCTTTTACAAAAAACTTCAATTCCCAGACAATTTTACCCACGAAAAAGATTATTCACCAAACCCAGTTGTCAACTTTTTCTTAATGTTATTCTAAACGATACCATGTTATTTTTTTAGGACGATTATTGCAAAATTTACCGTCCTTATTTGCATTCTTTTATGGAAAGTGATATAGTGAGAACAATATAATATTTTCACCCCTATTTATGAAATATAAAATATAAGATTTACTGAAATGATACACCTACATAATTGGAGGATGACATGAACGAGACTTTATTAGATAAATTAAAAGTAATCACACCTGAAGAACAGATGATTTTAGATGGAAATATGAATATTCAGAAAAGTTTATATAGCAATAGTGATGAGTTTATCATTGACAGTAACCATATGCTTGCCACTGGAAAGCTGATTGATATCCGTCCTCATACACGTTTTGTACACTTTCCCACACATACTCACAATTATATTGAAATCATTTATATGTGTAGCGGAAGCACCACCCATATTGTAAATGGTGACACGAAAATCCCTTTGAAAACTGGACAACTTTTGTTCTTAAATCAACACGCTTCTCAAGAAATTTTACCTGCTGGTGAAAATGATATTGCTATTAATTTTATTATTTTGCCACAGTTTTTCGATCGTTGTTTCGCTTTGTTTTCCGACGAAAACGTATTACGTGATTTTTTATTAGATGCATTAAAAAATAATAACGGAGTAGGTACCTATCTGCACTTTGAAGTCCAAGATATTCTTCCCATTCAAAACTTAATTGAGAACTTAATTTGGTCTTTAATGAACAGCCAACCTAACAAACGTAATATCAATCAAACAACCATGGGGTTATTATTCTTGCAGCTGATGAATCATACTGACAAAATTAATCAAAATGACCCTACTCACTATGAACAAAATTTATTTTTTGCTATTTTAAAATATGTCGAAGAACATTATGTGGATGCTTCCTTAGAAGAACTATCAGCCATTTTAAAACAACCTACATATTTTCTTTCAAAATTAATAAAAAAACATTCTTCCTCAACTTTTAAAAATTTATTACAGACCAAACGACTAAATCAATCTGTTTATTTGCTCTCTACCACTACGATTCCTGTGGAAGAAATCATTACACTAGTGGGATATGATAATACTAGTTATTTTCATAAAATTTTTAAAGAACGGTTTGGAATGACACCGAAACGATATCGGGAAAACTGCTGTTAGAGAAAGTTGGGGAGCATTTAATTTTCA
>JAWXVD010000040.1:0-26282 GCA_044425705.1 Eubacteriales bacterium
AGCAGGCACGATTAGAGGCGGAGCAAGAATCAGCAGTTGCAGCTATGACACAGGAAGAGATGGAGGAAGCCATCGCCAGTCATGTGCAAGAGCAAGATGAAGAAGCACAACCACATGAACCCATTGATTTTGAAGGACTGCAAGAGTTGAATGAAGATGTGTATGCTTGGATTTCTATTCCAGGAACAGAGATAGAATATCCCATTGTACAGCATGAAACTGATGATACGTATTATCTAAATTACAATATAGACGGCTCTTATGGATACCCAGGCTGTATTTATACAGAAAAATTAAATGCAAAAGATTTTTCGGATCCTAATACCCTAATTTATGGTCACAATATGAAGAATGGAACCATGTTTGCAGGATTACATTCGTATTTTGATAAAGATTTCTTTGATGAAAATCAAATAATATATATTTATATGCCAGACCAAACCATAACCTATCAAATATTTGCGGCGTATATCTATGATGACAGACATCTGTTATATAGTTTTGATTTTACAGATGAAGAAGTATATGGTACCTATTTAGAAGAGATATTTAGTCGGCGGGATATGCAGACGAACTTAAATACAGAGGTAGAGGTCACAACGGAGAGTAAAATTATCACATTGTGTACCTGTATAGGAGATCAACCAGACAATCGGTTGCTGGTACAGGCTGTACGGGTGGAAAAATAGTAAATTATTGAAAGTGATGCATGAAGGGTAGGATGTGAAACTTGAAAATATGGAAAGCATCAATATGATAAAAGAATTTAAAAATCAATAACAGACATTATAATAAATCACACAGAAAGAATGAGGGAATCAAAATGAAAAGAATGTATGCAGTATTATTAACAGTGGCATTAGCAACAGCAGTAGTTATGCCAAACTTTGCAGCAAGCAGTCCAGCAATTGAAGAAGAAGTGGAATCCACGACAACGACAACAACGACCACAGATGAGGAAGAAATTGCACCACCAAGTGCGGTCAGCATTGATGTACCTGATTTGGTTATTTCATCTTTGGATACTAGTATTAAAACAGAAGTTGCCAGTGTAGTGTCTAATCCACAAGTGTTAATAGATTTAAGTGTACCTACAACAGCAAAATTAATATCTTCCTTTGATGCACATTATGATGGAGTTATTCCAGCAGGTGGAATTCAAGTGCCGATTCAAGTATTAGAAGCAAAAACAGGAGATTATGCCTATGTACTCCATAGAAATTCTGTAACAGGGACTTGGGAAAAAGTTGGAGAAGGATTTCTGGGGGCAGACTTAACCGTAGTTGCAACATTTACAAGCTTCTCACCAGTGGCAGTTATGATTGTAGATGCAGCAGATGTTGACTCGGTTGTGAAAGCGCCTAAGACAGGGGAATAAGAATATAGAAGTTGAAGTAATAATGGGGTTACTGATTGCAAGTGTGAGGCTTGGAGAAGACTTCATTTATTGCTCCAACTTTTTTGCCGTTGTCGAGAGAATTGATTAGAATATGAGGCGGAAAGAGTAGCAGAAAATTCATGGAGGCGTTTGGGAAATGGATGGAAGTATGGGGGTTCCAATCATAGATATACATTCACATATTTTGCCATATCTAGATGATGGAGCTAGAAATATGGCAGAGGCAATTGCCATGGCAGCAGATGCCTATGATGGTGGAACGCGAGTCATGGTGGTGACGCCCCATGCTAACCAAAAAGGGCGGTTTGAAAATTATGCAACTAGCCAGATGCAGGATATTTTTGAAAAATTTCAATGGGAGCTAGTGAGAAACCAGATTCCTTTAGTTGTATTACCAGGTATGGAAATATACGCATCAAAAGATATGGTATCTTATATTAGAAGAAAAAGGCTGACACCTTTGGCAGGTAGCAAGGTGTTTCTAGTGGAATTTTCTTTTAGGACTACTATTAAGGAAATTGAGTATTTGTTAGAGGAAATGCTTTATGCAGGATTTCAACCTATGATAGCACATCCAGAACGATATACATGGCGAGGAGATATCATAGAAGAAGTTATGGCACTGAAGGAACAAGGTTGTTACATACAAGTAAATGGTGACAGTGTATTAGGTGATTTAGGAGAAGAAGCCAGATACAATGCTAATAAATTGTTGGAGGCAGATTTAGTAGATGTGATAAGCAGTGATTGCCACAGCTTACGGTTTCGAAGAGGCAATTTAGAACAAGTACAAGAGCATTTAATTCAGGAATACGGTAATCAACGAGCAGAAATGCTTTTGTATAATAAAGCAAAAGAACTATTACAGATTAAGATATAAGGGATAGGTATTAAGATGAGAGTCATTAAGATTATGGCAATAACTTTGTTTATATGTGCCACTGTTTTATTTGGATTTGCGGTGTATACGGTAGTGGATGCAAACAGTAGATTGGCACCAACCATTATCGTTCCAGAGGGAATCATACAAGTAAGCATAGAAGATGAAGATGCAGTGTTGTTGGAAGGTATAACGGCAAAGGATCTAGAGGATGGTGATATCAGTGAACATATTATGATAGAATCACTATCAGATTTACAGGAAGAAAACACCAGAGTCATCACAGTAGCTGTTGTAGATAGTGATAACAATGTGGTAAGAGCCACAAGGACCATACAGTATACTGATTATAGGGAACCAGTATTGGCATTAACACAAGCCATTCGAATAGAAAAAGGGACATCCTTTGAGGCTAGTAATTTCTTTCGAGCATGGGATGTGTTAGATGGGAATATTACAGGACGTATTTTGCAATATGAAATAGAAGGCAGTCAATTTGATATGAATAGTGCAGGTTTTTATCCTTTGCAAATATCTGTGACTAATAGTGTCAATGATACTGTGGCAGTGGAGGTGACGGTAGAGGTATATGACCCGATTGTAGAAGCGCTAGCAGCAAAAATAGATTTAAGTGAATATATCCACTATTTAGAAATTGGTGATGAATTTGATCCTCTTGACTATGTGAAATTTGTGTCTGTGGATGGAGTTGGATATGATATCACAGAAGATGGTATTTTAGAGAACACACAGGATCGAGAACAATATGAAGCGGCGAAAGAGATGGAAACTGAGCTCACCAGTGAAGAATTTGAAGAAAAATATGAGGTGAGAACTTATGATTTCACCAATATTAAAGTTACAAATCCAGTGAATACAAAGGTAAGCGGTTGGTATGAAATATCTTATAGTATTGTAGATTTAGCAGGAAGTAGTACTGTGCGGTATGCATTGGTGTATGTATCTGAGGAGGAATAAGATGGAGTATAAACAACAGTTACGGGAAGGTGATTCCTTCCGTTTAGATATGCCTAGTATAGTAAGGGATTTAAAAAACAATATTATTCCTATGATATTAGTGGCCATTGCTACCAGTATGTTGATCTATACTTATCAAGTTTTTGTGGGAGATGATGTGTATAGCAGTGTGGCAAGATTTACCATCAGTAGTGACGGTAGTAAATACATTAGTAATACCGGACAAGCACAGGAATCTATTAGCTTCCTACAAAATGTTTTACAGTCAGATGTGTTTCGAAGATTGATTACAAATGAGATAGGATTTGAAGAGTATACTACAAGCTTAAGCAGTATCACCAATACAAATATGGTGACTATGACAGTAACATCAAGCACTCCAGAGAAGTCTTTTTTAGCCATGCAGGCAATCTTAAATCAATATCCTACCTTTGTGGATAGTTTAGGGCAGGAAATATATACCATGATGATGGAAACGCCTACGGTACCTGAAGGGATTACCAATGGAAATACAAAAATCATTATCTTGATTGCTGGTTTCTTTGCAGGAGCGTTGGCATATGCCTATTTAGTTGTATTGCTTTCTATCACAAGATCCACAGTAAAAAATGATATTGAAATGGAAGAGAAGATAGATGCCTCAATGTTAGGAGTAATTCCTTTTGAGAAAAGGAACAAGGTGGATCAGTCAAAATTTTCCACCAGATTTATGGAAGAGTATCAACTTTGTGCCACTACGCTTATGTATCAAATGAGTAGAAAAGCATATAAGACACTATTAGTCACCAGTGCCATGCCTCATGAAGGAAAAACAACTAGTACCTTAAATTTGGCATTGGCAATGAGTCGAGAAAATAAAAAGGTTTTGGTAATTGATGGAGACTTTAAAAACCCATCCATTGCAAAAACAATAGAAGTGCCAGAAAGTAAAGTAAATGGATTAATCTCTACCCTAAAGGAAGGAGAAAATCCATCAGATTATTATTACAAAATGCCTAATAAAGAAGTATATTGTCTTACATTGGGACGTAGCTATTCTGCATTAGAGAAGAGCTTTAGTGATGGCAGTTTTCAAAAATTACTGGAGCAGGTGGCAGATCAGTTCGATTATGTGCTAATAGACAGCGGCCCGATTACATTGGTGGCAGAAACAGAATTATTAGTAGGAATTTGTCATGCATCTGTGCTTTTAGTGGCCCAAGACTTAGCCAGCGCAGAGGCCATTAATTATGTGGTGGAAGTGCTACAAGGCGATGGAGAGTGTTTAGGAACTATCTTTAAAGAAATGTATCCAAAGGCAAACAAGAAGCGATATGGTTATGGGTATGAACACTATACAGGTAGGGTTTGATAAGGAGTACATAAAACATGCAAGAAGGAAGAAAGAGTGATACACTCAATATAAAAGAAATCATGTTAGAATGGATGAAGATGGTGCTCCATTTTTGGTACTTTGGTGTGCTAGGATGTGTGTTAGGGGCTATTTTCGGATATCTAATTGGAAATATGTTATATACACCACAGTATACTTCTTATGCATCGGTAGTAGTTAGACAAGGGTTTGCAGGAGAAAGTAGCGGGGAGGATTCCACAACAGAAGAATTGGAAAGTGTTAATCAAGTAGAGCTTACAGATCAGCTAGATTTAATTGCCCAGTTAAGCAAAGTCAGTACCATAACTGACAATTCAGCACTTGCTACCTCTCTTAGTTATATTATGAATAGTGAAGTGATGCAGAAGATGATAGCAGCAGAATTGAATTTGACAAAACTATCCTCCACCATTTCCGTATCGGAATTAGCAGGAACGAATCTACTAACAATTAAAGTGACAGACGCGAATGCAGCTGTAGCACAAGAGGTGTTAGATACATTATTGGCTAGTTATCCAAAGATAGCGGAGTATATCGTAGGTGTAACACAGTTAACCATGATAGAAAATAGTGGAGAAGCAATAGAGCCAAACAATGATTCGCCAGTGATACAAAATATAATCATCGGTATTTGTTATGGAATAGGGATTTTTGTCATTGTATTATTTTGTATTATTTTGGGAAGAAAAACAGTGCATTCTAGTGATGATATGAAAGAATTAAAAGAAATCCAAGATTTGGGAAGTATTCCATATATTCATCACAAGAAAAAGTCTAGAAATGCAACATCAGCGGAACCAGAATATGAAAGAGAAAGCTTTATGCAAGCCAATTCTGCACTGGCAAATCAATTGATTCGAGATAGCAGGAAAATAAGAAATCAAGTATATTTGTTTACTAGTACACATGCAGGAGAAGGGAAATCTACGATTTCTCTACATACAGCTTTAATTCTTATGAGAAAGAAATATAAAGTTTTACTGGTGGATGCTGATTTATATAATTCTTCTCTTTGTCGGGCATATCGCGGTGAAGCAGTAAAAAGGTTGCAGCATGTGTTAAAAGGAGAGTGCGAACCTAAGGATGCAATCATCCCTTATAAGAATACGAGACTCCATTATATTTTAGGAAATCAAGAAAAAAACAGTGAGGATCAATATCAATTACTATCAGGAAACAAGATGAAATTATTGGTTGAGGAATGGCGGAAAGAATATGATTTTATTTTAATTGACACACCACCTGTATCCTTGCTTGCAGAAGCGTCATTATTGGGGCAGTTGGCAGACAAGGCAGTTTTGGTAGTGAGACAAAATCAAGTATATAAACTAGATGCGCTTAGAACCATTGAACGACTGGAAAACTCAGGAGTTGCACTGTTAGGGTTTGTTATGAATGGTGTAAAATACGGAAGAACAAGCTATGGTTATGGACATGGCAATTATTATGGCTACAGATATGGAAAAAAATACGGATATTATGGAGAATACTATGGCGCAAGTGGAACAAGGAAAAAAAGTAGAATCAATAGAAGAACATAAAAATAGTAAGAAAAAACTAGTTCTTTTAATTGAAGCTATGGGTGGAGGCGTATTTACCTATATGGTGGATTTAGCTAATGAACTAACTGTATACTATGACGTAACAGTAGTATATGGCATTAGAAAGCAAACACCGAAAGATTATAAACGATATTTCCTTCCAGAAGTACAATTGATAAAAATTGAACATTTTACAAGAGCTATTAAGCCTATGAAAGATTATAAGGCATATCAAGAAGTGAAAAAGGTAATTAAAACAATCCAACCAGATTTACTACATACTCACTCTTCAAAAGCTGGTGTAATAGGAAGAGTCTTAGGCATGGGTATGGACGTTCCTTTGTTTTATACGCCTCATGGATATAGCTTCTTAATGAAAGAAGGAAAAAAAGTAAGTAAAATGTTATACTTTATGATTGAGTGGGCTTTAGGGAAAATAAATTGTACTACCATTGCTTGTAGTGAGGGTGAGTACCGAACAAGTCAAAAAGTTACGAAAAGAAGCTGCTTTGTTAATAATAGTGTAAACACTAAGAAGTTGAAAGGGTATGTTTCTGCAATTGTAGCAGAAAAAAAGGATATAGAAATGACTATGGATGATGTGGTGATTTATACAATGGGACGGATTTGTACCCAAAAGAATCCTACCTTATTTAATCAAATTGCAGAAGCTATGCCTCATATGAAGTTTATGTGGATTGGAGATGGTGAGTTGCGCGAGGAGCTGACTAGTCCTAATATTACCATTACTGGTTGGGGTAATCGTAAAGAAGCATTACAATATGGTGCTAAATGCTCTATATTTATTTTACCTTCATTATGGGAAGGTTTGCCAATCTCCTTATTAGAATCCATGAGTATGAAAAAAATTTGCCTTGTCAGTGATGTAGTAGGAAATCGAGATGTGATTCAGCATGGTGTGAATGGTTTTGTGTGTAGTACTTTAGAAGAATATCTAAGTGCATTACATTTTATCTTGCAGAAAAAGCATAGAACCCAAGTGGAAGATATGATCCAAGAGGCTTATCAAAACATTCAAGATAGCTATGATACGAAGCTGATGGGAAAAGAATATGATAGAGTGTATCGAAAATATGCAAAAGAAAAATAGAAGAATAAAAATGTATGGAGAAAATTATGCAGAATAGAGTAGGCATCGTATCTTGTTATTTCCATCCCAACTATGGCAGCATGTTGCAGGCTTACGCTACACAGAAAATCATAGAAGAGATGGAATTTTCTTGCGAGAATATATGCATTGATGGTATCAAAAAAGAAATGGAACAATCTAAGGTTCGTTTTTATTTAAAACAGGTGGGAAATCCACAAGTGTTTACTGGTACCATCTTACGAATCGGTAAAAAAGTATTGTATAAAAAATTATTAAAAAAGACACTAGGAAAATCCTTGCAAGAAAGACAAACTTGTTTTACAAAATTTATAGAAGAACATTTCATCATATCAGCTGCTGCAGGCAGTAAAGCTGAATTAACAGAGACATGTAAACAATATGACACTATTGTTATCGGTAGTGATCAGCTGTGGTTACCTTCTAATATAGAAGCAGACTATTATACCTTAAACTGGGTACCAGAGGAAGTAAAGAAAGTTGCTTACGCCACAAGCTTTGGGACTTCCTTTTTACCAGAGAAGCTACAGGGAAAGGCAAGAGAGTTTTTACAGAGATTTCAATGCTTATCGGTGCGAGAGTATGCGGGCAAAGAAATGATTCAGAAATATGCAGGATTAGAGGTACCGGTGGTTTGTGATCCAACTATCCTTTTTACAGGGGAAGAATGGATGGGAATTCAACAAGAACAGCCATTGATTACAGGTGATTATATTCTTTGTTATTTTCTAGGGAATAATAAGGAAGATAGAGACTTTGCCGATAGGCTTAGAAAAGAAACAGGATGTAAGATTGTGGCACTCTTGCACTTAGATGAATTTATCAAAGCAGATGAAGTTTATGCAGATGAAACGCCATTTTCAGTAGGCCCTGGTGAGCTGTTAAATCTCATTCGATGCGCCAATTATATTGTGACAGATTCCTTCCATGGCAGCGTGTTCTCTATGTTATATGGGAAAATCTTCTTCACTTCTCAAAGAGTAAGAAAAAAAGGACTGCTGAATACCAATTCCAGAATAGAGTCATTGATGCAGTTATCTGGAATTACGGGACGACTGATTACTGGAGATGAGAATGTAAGGGATTGTTTGGATAGAGAGATTGATTATAAAGCAGTGCATGAAAACTTGGCTAGAGAAAGAGCGGCTGGGAGAGAATATTTGAGGCTGGCATTGGAAAGTGATTAGTGGTTAGTAGATTAGGTGTTGCTTTTAGGTAGGGGACTTAGATGGTTTGGAAAGGGTGGTAGGTAAATGAATACAGATAAAAAAGTACTACTCTTTGTGGACAGGATGCGAGTAGGTGGTATACAGATATTATTAGTCAATCTGATGAAAACTTTAGATAAATTAAAAGAAAGTGAAGAAATTGGTATCACCTTTGAACTTTTAGTTTTAGACGATGGGTTAGAATATCCCTTATTAGAGGAAGTAAAAAAACTAGGAGTAACCACCCATCAACTGAAAGGGATTTGGCTTAGAAAGCCTTGGAATTATATCGGATATTGTAAGGCATTACATAAATTCTTCGGAGAACACAATGACTACCAAGCCATCCACATGAATTCAGGACCGAAAAACTTCTTTTTACTATGGTATGGGAAACGATTTGGGATACCAGTCAGAATTGCCCACTCCCATAATTCAGGGTATCAAACTAGTTCGAAGCTACAAAAAGCACTGGGAGATGTTTTTAAAATCCCATTGCGACGAGTAGCAACGAATTATATTGCATGTTCGGAAAAAGCAGGCCAGTGGATGTTTGGTAAAAACCTTGTGGAACAAGGTAAGGTAGAAATTTTACCTAATGGAGTAGACTTAGAAGAATTCCGATTCTCTACGGAAGTAAGAGCACAGGTTCGGAAAGAATTAGACATAGAAGATAAAATCGTAATCGGTAATGTAGGACGATTTACGACTCAGAAGAATCATAAATTTTTAATCAAAATCTTCAAGGAAATACACCAGAAGAATCAAGATACAATGTTGTTATTAGCAGGCATCGGAGAGCTAATGGAAGATTGTGAGAAGCAGGTGGAGGAGCTAGGTTTAGGTGAAGTTGTAAAATTCTTAGGGTTCCGCAGTGATGTGACAGATTTATTACAAGGGATGGATCTTTTCTTAATGCCTTCTTTATATGAAGGATTTCCAGTAACGGGAGTAGAGGCACAGGCTAGTGGATTGCCTTGCGTGTTTACGGATACGATTACTAGGGAAGCGAAGTTGTTGGATAATGTGAAGTTTTTATCCTTAGAGAGTGATGCTGGAATTTGGGCTGAAGAAGTGCTTGGAGTATGGGAAATAGCGAAAATTAGAGAACAAAGGGAAGGTAGCTATCATGTACTAAAACATAAAGGATTTGATATACAAGAGATGATTATGAACTTGAGGAAAGTTTATATCAGTTAGGATAGCATTAAAAGAGATATACATCATTCGTTAATTTCAAAATTTAGAAAGATGAAAATATATTTGGGAAGGGGAAAAACAGTGGAACATATAGGACGAAGAAATATACAAAAAAATACGAATATATTAAATCGTATGGTAGATAGCCGATTGATTCTATTGTTTTTCCCTTTACTTACGATTATTGGCAAGGTTGTTCGTTGGACGATTATGAGGGGGACATTAATTAACCTAAGTAAAGGTTGGGGATATGTAGATGTGATCGTCAACCAGACTGTAACTTTCCACTTTTTTGAAATGGAAGATGTGTTGGAGGGAAGTTCAGGTTCAGATGCAGCGTTAATGTTGTTTTATAAATTCATAAGAAAACTGTGCTTCGATATTCCAGATGATTTTTATAGCTTTGAAATTGTCACTACCTTGATATTGGGTGCTATGTTATTTGTTCTGTGTACAAAGATTAAACCTTATGTTACAGTTATGGAATTTGTGTTTTTAACATTAGCTATTATGGTATTGAATGTATATTGTTTCTCCCTAGCAAAAGAATCCTTACAAATGATGTATTTTTATCTGCTCTTTCTTGTGATATATACTAAGAAAGTTAATGACCGATATAAATTATTCTTTGGTAGTTTAGTTATTTTCTTTTCAGCAGCAACTTATCGAACCTATTATGTATTGATATTGGTTTTTACCTTTGCATTTGTATTCTTTATGAGATTTGTGAAATTCAAATCGGATACAATACTATATTTAACTGTAAAAGTAACGGGTTTATTTTTGAAAATGGTGGGAGTATATTTTGCAATTATGTGTACCTTATTGGTAATGCTAGACAGTTTATATGAAAGATTAGCAACATCTCTTTTGTTCGCTAGTGATGCAACTTCATCTGCGAATACTTATATAGAAAATGTGATTACAAATTCTACTGCAAATGTGTTCTTAGTGGTGATTGAATATGGGGTGATGGTATTGCGGTTATTATTTCCATTTGAGTTAATCTCGTTGGGCGTTAAATATTGGCCATACATCATTTATCAATTATGTATGAGTGTAATGATGATAAGGACAACAGCTACTTATCATAGAAATTCTAGAATACAAAATGTGGCTTTAGCATTCTTTGTTGGATTTGTATTTGCCTCAGCTACTTTTGAGGTGGATTATGGGGCTTGGATACGTCATGGTGTGGTGACACTGCCGTTGATATTGTTGATGAGTGGGACGATTGAGAAGAAGAGGATACAAACTATATGAAAATACTAGTAACAGGATTTACTGCTAATTATGGTGGAGTAGAAAATTTTATAATGAATTATTATAGGGTCATGAAGCAGCTAGATCATTCTGTTGTAATAGATATTATGAGTACTGCTGAGAAACCAGCCTTTCATGATGAACTAGAAAAAATGGGGGGGAAAGTTTGGAAAATTCCTAGAAATCGATATAAATGGAAACAGAAAAATGTAATAAGAAGTATTTTACAGAGTAGTGAAGAACAGTACGATGTATTTTGGTGTAATAAATGTGAGTTAGCAGATATAACTTATTTAAAAGTAGCGAAAAAATGTGATATAAAGGTCAGAATCCTACATAGTCATAATTCAAATAATATGTATACAGGATTTCGGAAATATGGGGTACAGCTATTACACGAATTTAATAAAAGAAACGTGAAACGGTTTGCTACAGATTATTGGGCTTGTTCTGATTATGCTGCCAATTGGATGTTTATGGAAGATATAATAGGAACTAACAATTACAAATTTGTACCTAATGCTGTAGATATAAAAAGGTTTCAATATAATGAAAATATACGTGATGAATATAGAAAAAAATTAAATGTTGAAGATAAACTAGTTATTGGCACTGTAGGAAGATTTAATTATCAAAAAAACCCTGAATTTATTCTGGAAACTTTCAGAGAGATATATAAAATTAATTCTAATGCTGTTCTATTATGGATAGGAGTAGGTGAGCTGCAAGATAAAATAAAACAATTAGTGATACAGTATAATTTAGAAAATGTAGTGTTTTTTTTAGGAATTCGCCAAGATGTGAATTATTTAATGCAAGCTATGGATTGTTTTTTGCTTCCGTCACGATTTGAGGGTCTACCAGTAGTAGCTGTTGAATCTCAAATAGCAGGATTGCCTACATTTATTAGTCGAGAAGGAATTTCAGAGCAAGTGAAATTTACTGAATATATTTATCGATTATCACTGAAAGATCCTATTGAAGATTGGGCTAAATGTATTTTGAAAAACTGTAAGGTAGATAGGAAAAATAATTATAACAAAGATCATAGATTTGATATTAATATGGAAGCGAAAAAAGTACTAGGTAAGATGAATCATTTAGTATCGAATCAAAAGAAATAGTTTATTAATGCAGAGGTGTATATGAAAACAAAACATGAGTTGAAGGAATTATTGATTGATGATGCAAGAAAATATATTGGAGAAGAGGCATTTTTTTGTAGAAAAAGAATACAGTTGCAAATTACGCATTCAGCTTATCGCTATACTTGTTTACTACGAAGAGCCACCTACTATCAAAGTAAAAATAAATTATACTATGGCTTGTTAAGAATGAGGGTTTTAAGATTATCTATAAAATATGGTTATCAAATCGGTGTAGGGGCAACCATTGGTGGTGGTTTATATTTAGGGCATAGGGGAACAATAATCATTAATAAGAAAGTTACCATGGGAAATAATATTAGTTTATCACCAGGTGTTACTGTGGGGCAGGAAAATAGAGGGAAAAGACAAGGAACCCCTACATTTGGTAATAAAATTTGGATTGGTACGAATGCAGTGGTAGTAGGAAAAATTAAAATAGGGGATGATGTGTTAATTGCACCTAATGCTTATGTGAATTTTGATGTTCCTAGCAGCAGCGTGGTGATGGGAAATCCAGCAAAAATAATAGCTAATGTAGAGGCTACTAAAGGTTATTTGTAAATAGTGGCAAAGGTTTATTTTAACGTATAGAGGGAGAGAAGAATTATTGATGAAAAAGAATTATATTATAGATGTATATAGAGAAAAAGATGAACATCATGCTGGAACGAAAGTATGTGAAGATTTTAATGAAATTCTTGCAATGGACTATGAAGTGATTTTTTTGAATAAAAGTAAGGTATTATTATTTAAAATAATAGAAATGATTATTACCTTGTTTAGATTAAAATTATATGCTAAAAATATTATTGTATATCAACCAGTTTACGCGAAAGTAAGTATAAATAATTTTTTGTTTTTATTAAAAAATATTAATAAAACGGCTATAATTTTTGATTTGAGTATTATAAGATATGAATCTTTTAAAAACAAAGCAAACAAAACTGTTGATTACTTGAACCAATATGATGGAATTGTTTCACAGAACAATGAGATGACGAAATATTTAAGAAGTATCGGCGTTGTCTCAAAAATATCTGAAATTGGGGTGTGGGATTACTTGTATGATAATGAAAGAATATCCAAAATGACTTCGGAATATCAAAATAGCCTTTGTTATGTTTCGAATTTAATGAGCTCTAAAAGTGGATTTATTTATGATCTTATTTCATTTAAAAGAGAATATTCAATTTATACATATGGTCCCAATTTTATAGAAAAATTTAGCAATTATGATGGAGCTTTTTGGGGGAGTATGTGATGCTAAATTACTTCCTTATTATATAAAAGGAAAATTTGGATTGATTTGGGAAGGTAATGAAATTACAAGTTCTAGTAGTTATTCAAAGTATGTAACGCCGCATAAAATGTCATTATATATTGTTGCAAATAAACCTGTAATAACTTGGAAATATTCTGCTGTTGCAGAATTTATTTTGAATAATAAAATTGGCGTTGTTATCGAATCTTTGGAAACATTAGAAAGTTGTTTGAAATCTATATCTGCAGATGAATTTCAGTTAATGGTAGATAATGAAAAAAGAATGTCTAAATTGTTGCAGGAAGGATATTTTACAAAGCTATGTTTACAGATGTTGGATGAGTAAATTATGTGGATTCAAGTATGCAGTACTTAGGATGAAATAAGATAATAATTATTTGGTTAACTCAATGCATGCTTTGACTAGGATTTGAAAGATTATGGAGAGAATTATGCGTATACTGGTAACAGGATTTACTGCTAATTATGGCGGAGTGGAAAATTTCATAATGAATTATTACCGTGTAATGAAGCAGTTAGATGATTCACTTATTATAGATATTATTAGTACGGCAGAGCAGCCTGCTTTTCAAGATGAAATCGAGAAGATGGGTGGGAAGGTTTGGAGGATTCCTAGAGCTAGAAATAAAAGGAAGCAAACAATTAAGTTAAAAGAGATTATGAATAATGAATACTACAACATAATTTGGTGCAATAAATGCGACTTATCTGATATTGTTTATTTGAAAATAGCGTATAAGTATAAAATTCCAGTTAGAATTATTCATAGTCATAGTTCTAGTAATATGTATACAGGCATAAGAGGAATTGTGGTAGGAATATTACATCATTGTAATAAAAGGAACGTGGAACGATATACTACAGAATTTTGGAGCTGTTCGGATTATGCATCAGAATGGATGTATTTGAAAAAGAGAGTAGAATCTAAGAACTATAAATTTGTGCCAAATGCGGTGGATACAAATAAATTTTATTATAGTAATGAGAGACGTGAACAGTACAGAAATAATTTTCAAATTTCAGATAAATTAGTAGTAGGTTGTGTGGGAACATTTGCTTATGCGAAGAATCCGCATTTTGTTCTTGAAATATTTAAAGAAATGTACAATTTGAACAAACAAGTAGTCATGTTATGGGTAGGCAATGGTAATTTAAAAGAAGAAATTGAAAAGAGAATTGTAGATTATGGATTGGAAAGTGTAGTACAGTTAATGGGAGTGAGACATGATGTTAGTGAATTGATGCAATCTATGGATTGTTTATTGTTACCGTCAAAGTTTGAAGGATTACCAGTAGTGGCTATTGAAGCACAGGCTGTTGGACTACATGTATTTGCAGCCAAGGAAGGGATTTCGGAACAGAGCAAGGCAACGGAGTGTTTTCATTTTTTATCCTTAGAAATGAATGCTGCGGAGTGGGCAAGGAATATCTTACAGGCTAATTTAGAGCATAAAGACACGAGAAGTGAATTGATTAGAAATGGATTTGAAATGCAAGAAGCAGGAACTAAATTATACAACCAACTAAAAACATTAGTGGATAGGATAGAAAAGCAATAATGTTATATATGGATGTTGCGAAGGAAAGGTATATGTAGAATAACATATGAATAAAAAAAAGATTTTATTTATTATAGAAGGATTGGGTATAGGTGGAGCAGAAAAGAGTTTACTCACATTGTTAGAATTATTTGATTATAATAGCTATGAAGTGGATTTGTTATTATTCGATCATAGTAGAGAATTGATGAAGTTCATTCCAAAGAAGGTTAATTTGCTTCAAGAAGATAAGAATTTTAAAACATTTTATCAATGTATTAAAAAATCACCCTTTAAATTCTTGAAAAAAGGGCAGTTAAAATTTGCTATTTTAAGTTTCTGCTATTTAATAAAGTGTGCCGTATATAAAATAATGTACAATAAATTGTATGTTGGTTGGGATATACAAAAATATTTTTTTTCTTCCATTGATAAAGAATATGATACATCTATAGCATATTTAGAAAGAAAATGCATCTATTTTAATATTGATAAAGTAATAGCAAAAAATAAAATTGGATTCATTCACAATGATTATAGTGTTTATCAATATGATTATAAGTACGATCAAATGCATTTTAGGTATTATAACCATATTGCAACGGTTTCTGAACATTGCAAAGAAGTATTAATAGATATATTTCCGGAATATAAAGAAAAGTTTCTCGTAATTAAGAATATGATATCGAAAACATTGATAGAAGAAATGGCAAATGAGGAAATAGAACTTGTTAGACAAAATGATGAGTTAATAATTGTAACGGTAGGTAGGGTGATAGAGCAAAAAGGATACCACATTGCAGTAGATATTTGTAATGAACTAGTAAAACTAGGTTGTAATGTAAAATGGTATGTGATAGGGAAAGAAAATCCATCAGAGAAATATAAAGAAAAGTTAATTCAAAAAATTGAAGAATACGAATTACAAGAAGTATTTATATTTTTAGAAGCCCAGTTAAATCCTTATAAATATATGAAGTTTTGTGACGTTTATGTACAACCTTCTGTTTTTGAAGGTTATGGAATTACAGTGGCCGAGGCAAAGGCGTTGGGTAAAATCATTGTGGCTTCGGATATACCAGAGTTTCTAGAACAGTTGGAGGATTATGGTAAAGGAATTATTTGCGGAAAAGTATGCGATTATATTGAAGTACTAGAAAAGTTTTGGAAAGAGGAAGTAGATATAGACATGAAGTGCATATTTACAGATACATGCAGGGAACAGCATAAACTATATCATATACTGTAAGATAATGAAGAACTATAGATTCTACATAAATAATAACGATGTAAAACAATGAAAATGGTTAGAAGGTAGGAAAAGCATGAATTTACTTATAATAACAGACTATGCAGCACCCTATGAGGGGAATTTTATACAATCACTTAAAAGTCTTGAAAATAGAATTTTAAAAAATGGTAAAATGGTATACCTTTTTCCTTTGAGATCAAAAGAGTTCGACTGGGTAAATGACTTTGCTAAAATACATAAAGTCTATTTTTTTACTAGTAAAACAAAAGATATTATTAACACAATAAAAAATATAAATAAGGCAGAAAATATTGATATTATATATTCACATTTTACTTTGTTCAAAACACAAAAGGCAGTAAAATATGTGAGAGTACTTAACAAAAAAGTGAAATTGGTTCAACATTTTCATAATCATTATTTTAATGTGAGAAATCCAATGTATAAATGGTGTTTTAATGGTGATTTAAATATAGGCTGTTCCAAATCAGTGGGGGAAAGTTTGCCATATAAAAAATCTACCTATGTTGATAACGCAATTGATTTTGAACGTTTAAAAATATGCGATGAAAATTTCGAATTTGCTGAAAAAGATAAATTGCAAATCACGATGTTTGGTTTTGATTATAGAAGAAAAGGTGTCGATATTGCAATTAAAGCTATAGAACCAATTGTAGAGAAATTAAATATTCATTTAAACATAGTTGTTTCGGTTGGAAGTGAAAATATAAAAGAGCAGATAATAAATGATTTTGGGGTAGTACCTAGTTGGATTAATATTATAGAGGCAAGAAATGATATAGCTACATACTTAACGAAAAGTAAATTGTTTATTTCATCAGCTAGAGAAGAAGGCTTTTGTTATGCACTTGTTGAAGCTGGATATTGTGGTGCATTATTGATTTCAAGTAAAATAGCGGGAGTTCCATATCATATACCGAATTGCAACGTATTTGAAAGTGAGGATGTTGTTCAATTTACTAAAGTGATTAGAGAAACTATCTTAAAGCATGACACTATGAATAAAGAGGAGACAAAGCAGTATATTGAGGAAAATTACCATATTAATAAATGGAGAGATAACATTTATAACGAATTGATGAATATATTATAGGAGTGTTGTTATGCAAGATTTAATAAGTGTAATAGTTCCGGTATATAAAGTGGAAAAATCTTTGAATAGATGTATACAAAGCATAGTTAACCAAATATATACAAATTTAGAAATAATTTTAGTGGATGATGGTTCTCCGGATGAGTGTCCGCAATTATGTGACGAATGGGCTCAAAAAGACAGTCGGATAGTAGTAATACATAAAGATAATGGAGGAGTAAGTTCAGCTAGAAATATAGGATTAGATATTGCTTCTGGGGAATTTATAGGATTTGTTGATAGTGATGATTATATAGAAGAGACTATGTATTTTGATTTAGTGAAAAGTTTAAAGGAGTTACATTCTCAATTATCCAGTTGTAATTATTATAGATCTGATGAAATAATTAAAGTTAATAATTTGATTCAACCATTTTTAATAGAGAAAGAATTAGTATTAAAAGGTATAGAAAATGAGAAAATATATAATCCATATAATATTTGGTGCAAATTATTTTTAGCAAAAAGTATAGGTGATTTACGATTTGATACAAGTATAACTATTGGAGAAGACTTGATTTTTGTATTGGAATTTATAAAAAATATTAAGAGTATTTCTCATTTAAATAAACCGTTATATTGCTATAATATTACGAATGATAGTGCTGTGAACAAATTTAGGAAAACAAATATTACATTTGCAACGGCTCATTTAAAAATATTGGATATGGATTTTCAATTTGAAAAAAATATTAAAGAGTACTTAAAATATAAAGCTGTTTTATCAGCAGCGTCATACATTATAGCAAGTTGTTATCAAAAGATCAATAATAACGAAGACGATATGAATTATGCAAAATATGTTGTCAAACAATATTATTCAGAAATAAGAAGCTATAAAAATATAACATTAAAAAAGAAAATAATGATATTTTTTTCGTTGCACTTTACAGGATTTTATATATGTATAAAAAGAATATTAAAAAGGGGGATAAAATGAACCAAGAAAAAACATTAACAGTAGTAATACCATCTTACAATGTAGAAAAATACTTAGACCAAACATTAACATCTTTTATCAATAATGAAATTATGGATGAAATTGAAATTTTGATAGTGGATGATGGTTCCAAAGATAGAACAGCAGAAATTGGATTGAAATATGAAAAAATATACCCAAATACATTCAAATTAATATCTAAAGAGAATGGCGGTCATGGTTCTGCTATTAATACGGGAATTAGAAATGCCACAGGAAAATATTTAAAAAATGTAGATGGTGATGACTGGGTTGATACAGAAGAGTTTGTGAAATTGGTCAAGGCTTTAAAGTCTTGTGATTCTGATTATGTATATACTGGATACACAGAGTATCATGAAAATGATAATACAATGAAAAAAAATGATAGGCTCGATAATCTAGAAAAAATGGATTTTGATCAGTTTATAACCAAGTCAAAGAGCAGATACCCAATGCATTGTTTAACAACAAAAACAAAAATTTTGCAAGATAATAACATTACATTAGACGAGCATTGTTTTTATGTAGATATGGAATTTGCTTTATATCCGTTGCCATATGTGCGTACGGTCACATGTTTAGATTTATATGTATATATTTATAGATTGGGATTGCAAACACAGAGTGTGAGCAATGAAGGTAAAAAGAAAAATAGAAATGATCATTATAAAGTATTGTTTAAAATAATTGAATTTTTAGTTGAATTTGATGAAAGAAATTTATTGTCCGTAGCAAAGAAAACGTTTTTATTAAGAGAAATATTTTATTTAGCATTAACGCAATATGATATTTATTTTCTTTTTGATGTTAATGAGGACAAGATAAAAAAGGAATTGGTTTCATTCAATAAAGAACTAAAGAATAAAAATACACAAATTTATAATGATATTAGCAGAATTGGTCGCATCAGACTATTTAGATTACTTAAAGATGTAGCATATGAGCCGTGTATCAAACTTATTCAAAAGAAACTTTATGAATAAGTTTGATTTTAAGAAACGTAATTATTTGAAGCTACTGTTATAGAGTTAGTGTTAGATTTTACACAACAGGAGATAATCATAATGAAACTAGACATTGTAGTATTTAAAAATAAAATTAAAAGAAATATTATATACCGTAGACTAAGAAAACTTAAATGGAAGATAAGGTATATTGTAAAAGGGAATCATTCTAATAGAATAGAAGCAGTAAAAAAAGTACTTAAACAAAAAACAATTTATCAAACTAGAACAAAGGTGAAACAAATTGATAGATTATTGGAGAAAACTGCTATTTGTATAAATAAAAACTCAATATTTCAACATTGGATTGATGAAAACTTAGAGTTTGATGTTGTTTTCTCTGGTATAGGCAACATACCACCAGAATATTCGCTTATTTTGGAACATTCTTTAAGTGAATTGAAAGAAAAGTATAGCATTAATAGCAATGAGGTGTCAGTATCAAATAAACAATTGCTCGAAACGGTGATTCGGTATATTAATAGAATTATCGAAAAAATAGAAGTTGTTGACGATGGAAAGTATGAAAATTTGCAAAAGAGTATAATATACTATAAACGTATGATTACCCATCCAGCAGAGACTTTGGAGGAGGCCTTACAAAGAATATTGTTTTGGTCTTCTATGTTTTGGCAAACTGATCATAAGTTAATAGGGTTAGGGAGATTAGATAAATTATTAGAAAAATTCTCTAATGAAGATGAGGAAATATCAAAATCACTTATCATGGAATTTTTAACAAAACTGCATGATTATTATGAATATAAAAGTAATACAATGCTAGGCGATATTGGTCAAATTATTGTATTAGGTGGATTAGACGAAAATGGAGAATATTATTATAATAATTTAACAAAAATATTTATTGAAGCAACCAAAGAAAAAGAAGTAACAGATCCTAAAGTTTTATTACGAGTTAGTAGAAATATGCCTAGAGAATTGCTTGTAATGGCTTTGGATAGTATTCAAACAGGCATAGGAAGTCCATTATTAGCAAATGATGATGTAATTATTCCAGCGTTAAAAAAATTTGGATATGAATCTTTCGATGCACATAATTATGTTACATCAGCTTGTTGGGAACCTGTCAGTTATGGGAATTCTTTAGAGCAAAATAATCTTGGGAGTGTTAATTTCGCAAAAGTTTTTGTGGAATTAATAGAAGGAGAAGGGTTTGAAAACTTCAGTGGTTTTAACGATATTATAGAAAAATATGGTGAATTATTATCAAAGACAGTAAAAAAGCATACACAGATGTTAGACAGAAGACAATGGGAATTAGACCCACTATTTACTTTATTTACAAAAGAATGTTTGAAAAATAATAAGGATGTTGCATGTGGTGGTGCTAAATATAATAATTACGGGATTTTGTCTGTTGGGCTAGGCAATGCAATTAATTCATTGTGTTATATTAAAGAAAGAGTTTATGATTTAAAGAAATTGACATTACAAGAAATAAAGGAAGAATATCAAAGAATAGATTTTCAGCATCCGATTGATAAGTTTGAAAATAAATGTTGGTTTGGAAAAGATGATGAAGATATCATATTATTAACACAGAAGATAATGGATGTTGTAGAGAGTGAATTGAGCAAATATAAGAATAGTTTTGGTGGAAAAGTAAAGTTTGGATTAAGTTCCCCAAGTTATGTTGATGAAGGAAAATTAACAGGAGCGACATTAGATTCTAGAAAGAAAGGCGATCCTCTAAGTACGCATATTTCATGTGATGAAGGAATTGCATATACAGAGTTAATACGATTTGCATCAGAATTAAAGTATGGTGGGAATAAGTCTAACGGAAACGTGGTAGATTTTATTGTTAGCCCTAGCTTTATTGAAAATAATTATAATAAATTTATTGATTTCTTACAATTAGCAATACAACAAGGATTTTTCGAAATGCAAATGAACGTAGTTAAAAGTAGTGTATTAATCGAAGCTAAAGAAAATCCAACGTTATTTCCTAATCTCATTGTACGGGTGTGGGGGTTTAGTGCATATTTTAAAGATTTACCAGAAGAATATAAGGATGTGTTGATTAAGAGAGCATTGGAAAGTGAAAAAATTGCATGATAGATAAAAATATAGTAGTAACTAATATTCAAAGATTTAGTTTACATGATGGGCCTGGTATTCGTACAACTGTATTTTTAAAAGGATGCAACCTTCGATGTCCTTGGTGTGCAAATCCAGAAAATATACAGCATCAATTAGAAAATTATAGCATTGATGGTATAAGCAAAACGTATGGAAGATATTATTCGTGCCAGGAATTATATGATGAAGTAATTAAGGATAAACTTTATTATGCACATCAAGGAGGAATTACATATTCAGGCGGCGAACCTATATTACAAATACAGAAATTATTGCCATTGATAAAAAAATTGCATGAGGAAGGCATACATCAATGTATTGAAACAGCTTTATTTGTTTCTCCATATGTATTAGATTTAGTTGTTCCTTATGTGGATATGTTTTATGTGGATATAAAAATCTTAAATGTAGAAAAATGTAAGGAATTTATTGGTGGAACAATAGAAAGTTACTTAAAAAATGTCAGATTTTTATTAGAAAAAGGATGTAATATTAGATTTCGTGTACCACTTATTTCACCATATACAAGTAATAGTGAAAATTTAGGGCGTGTTATTTTATTATTAAAAAAATATGGAGTAAAAGAGTTGGAAGCAATTGTAGGTCATAACTTAGCTGAAAAAAAATACCAATCATTAGGTAGACAAGGATATAAAGTTCCTGCAATTACAGAAAATGAATTAGAGAAAATACGAGTGCAATTCCAAGATAATGGGATTAAGCTTATCTTATGTCATGTATAGGAGAATAGTGTGTCAACTAAAAGTATAAAAAAGAATTACTTATTTAATACAGTATATCAGATTTTAAGTTTATTAACACCATTATTAACAACACCCTATATTTCACGTGTTTTAGGACCAGAAGCCATAGGCGAATATAGTTTTACAAGTTCTATTGTGTCATATTTTTGTTTGTTTGCGGTAATGGGCTCAGGGATATATGGGCAACGAGAAATTTCTTATGTAAGTAATGATAAAGAAAAAAGAAGTAAAGTATTTTGGGAAGTTCTATGTATTAGATTCGTAACTACTAGTATTATGTTGATTATATATGGAATATTTATATATGTACAGGAGAGTAGGTTATTGTATGCGATTCAAGCAATAACAATGTTAACCATTATCACAGATATTACTTGGCTGTTCCTTGGAATGGAAGAATTTGGAAAGATAGTAATGCGGAATGTGGGTTTAAAAATTGCTAACATACTATTTATATTTATAGCAATTCATGAACAAGAAGATTTATGGTTATATGTATTTGGTATGTGTTTATTTTCTTTTATTAATGCAATTGTATTATGGGGATATTTACCTAAATATATAAAACCTCCAGTTTTAAAAAAGTTAGAAATAAAAAAGCATTTGAAACCAATTTGGTTATTATTTATACCGACTATAGCTATACAAATCTATACGGTATTGGATAAAACAATGATTGGTATTTTTGCAGTCTCTTCAGCTGAAAACGGATTTTATGAACAAGCTTTAAAGTTATCTAAAATAATGTTGACATTGGTTACATCATTGGGGACAGTTGTAATACCAAGAATTGGTTTCCTGTTTGCGGATGGACAAAAAGAAAAAGTTAATCATTTAATGTATCGAAGTTATCAGTTTGTTTGGTTTTTAGGCATTCCAATTTACCTAGGAGTTGTAGGTGTAGCAAAAAATATGGTGCCTTGGTTTTATGGTGCAGGATATGACAAAGTTGTATATTTATTATATATTTTAGGATTCTTAATTTTAGCAATAGGGATTAACAATGTGACAGGAATGCAATATATGATTCCAACAAAACGACACAATCTATTTACAATTACAGTGTGTATTGGCGCCATAATAAATTTTATATTTAATTTAATCTTAATTCCGAGATTTTATTCTATTGGTGCAGCAATATCTTCGGTTTTAGCGGAGTCAGTGATAGCAATTGTTCAATTATATATTGTTCGGAAAGAATTCCAAATACAGAGAATTTTGAAACTGTCATGGAATTATATTATAGCAGGGAGTATCATGTTAGGTACTTTGCTAGCAATCGAAAGGCAACTAGAGCCATCTATGATTAATACAGGAATTCTTGTCGTCTGCGGTGCTAGTGTATATTTTATTATATTAATTGTTTTAAAAGATTCTTTTTTTATTGAAAATACAAATAAAGTGTTTAGGAAAAAGTTGTTGAAAAAATAAATCTAATGCTTTTAAGCTGTGAACAAGGAGTATAGTGTGAATCTGTTTAGATGATATCAAAGATAAGGTGTATACAAAAGATTTATTTAGGTTAGATTAAAGAATAGCAGTGTAACATTTGAGAACCAATGAAATGTTACATTGCTATGACTTTATGATAAGGTAGCAGAAGTTAGGAGAAGCATGAACATTTTATCACTTATAAGTAGTATAGTAAAATCACTTCAGGAACAATTAGGATATTCTTTACTGATATCGGTATTCTTTATGTTCTTTTTTCTATACGCAAGAGAGTATGGGTTAAAACAAGCTATTGGTAAATGGATAAATCAGTTTTTGCACGATAAAGACTTTCGTCATATGTTTTTCTTTATAACATATACAATTATGATTTTATTGGAAACAGTATTGATTAGGAAGTCATGGGATAATCCATTAGAAAACATTATGGGTGGTTGGTGGACTTATGATAAGAATGGTGAGCCAGTATATACAGATGCAATATTGAATGTTATGTTGTTTATTCCCTTTAGCACGTTATTATTATGGACATGTCATACAAGGTGGAAATTACAGAAACTATGGTTGCTAAATGTAATATGGAGAGGGTTGTGGATTAGTTTTGCTTTTTCGTTATCAATAGAACTATGTCAGGTGATTTTCAAAGTGGGAACTTTTCAAATTGCAGACTTAGTATATAATAGTCTCGGTGGTTTATTGGGAACGATGCTTGGTGCAGTCATAGTTGCAGTGGATAAGAGATGGGAATGGAGCAAGGTAAGTAAATAAGTACTTAGAAAAGGAAATTAGTGGTTACTTTTTAGGCCCACACTAAACACTACGCTGTTTAGTGTGGAGAGAACAATTTTGAGAGCAGATTAGCATACCCCTCGCCGTAGGCGACTTTAAATGGGCATGCGTCTGTTACTTTTTACGGCGTAGCCGTGATGCCTATGGAACAAAACACAACCTTGAGTAATACCATTACTTCCTATCAGATGATAGAGAATAATCTTGTAGGAGATGTACAGCAACCTGCAGAATTTTATGATTTAATTAATGTCATGATGATTTGTCTAGGAGCTAGCTGTAAAGTTTATAATAAGAATGTAGGAAAAATACAAAATAAAAATGTTGTATAACCTACATTCTTATTTTGTATTTTATGGCGTTGTTGGTATACTTCCATTGGAGGTATATTAACATGAAGAATGACAACTTAAGAGGAGAGCTAACTGTTGATTTGCGAATTGCTATCACCAACTTTTTGAGGGTGTAAAAATTTCTGTGTCTTAGAAGAAAAAATCTTCTTGAAAATGAGTTAGATATGTAAATATATATTTAAAATCCTTCATTTATTTCTATGTCGAATTTTATTGTAGTAATAGTATTACCGTAATCATATTTTTTATACACATTTTTTTATTTTTTTGCATCAAAATAAAAGGTATCTTGGGCTCTGCCCAAACCCGACCTCCAGAATAAATTGAGGGATATTGGTTATACTGTAGATACCGATAGAATAAGTAAGTCTTATAGGCTGATTTAAGCAAGCTGTTTGAATCAGCCTATTATTCTTATTATAGATACGATATCACTCGTTCCTTATATAAAAGAATAAGTTGACTTAATACTAGATCCCAATTTCGGTAACGTTGTGTCCACTTTTTCTGTACATTTTGGGTCACAAGATACAGCATTTTTTCTAAGGAGGAGTCACTAGGAAATGAGCTTTTTGATTTTGTTACTTTTCTAAATTGACGGTTGACTCCTTCTATGATGTTAGTTGTATACATAATCCGTCTGATATCTTCACTAAACTGAAAAAATCGTTTTACTACATCCCAGTTTTGTTCCCAATTATTTAGAGCATAAGGATATTTCTTACCCCAACTTTCTTTCATACCTTCTAGTTCTGCTAGAGCAGCATCTTCTGTAGGTGCTTTATAAACTGCTTTAAAATCACTTGCAAATTTTTTGATGTCTTTATAAGAAACATATTTAAAAGAATTTCTTAACATATGAATAATGCATCGTTGTACTTCTGCTTGTGGGTATACTGCATGAATTGCCTCTTGAAAACCAGCTAATCCATCTACACAAAAGAAAAGAACATCTTTTACACCTCTATTTTTTAAATCATTGAGCATACCCAACCAAAATTTTGAGGATTCATTGGCTCCTACAGTAATGCTTAAAATATCTTTTGTTCCCTCTAAGGTAACACCTAATACAACATATGCTGCACGGTTAATAATCCTACCTTCTTCTCGAATTTTATAGTGAATGGCATCCATAAAAACAAAAGGATAAATGGGATCTAGGGGCCTGGTTTGCCAGCTCTTTACTTCGGGTAGTATTTTGTCTGTAATTTTGCTAACCATATCTGCAGACACTTCAATCCCATAAAGATCTTGCAATTGGTCATGAATATCTCTAGTAGATAACCCTCTTGCATCTAAAGAAATAATTTTTTCCTCAATACCAGAAACATCACGTTGATGTTTTGGAATAATTAGGGGCTCAAACTCCCCGTTTCTATCTCTAGGTACTTCTATTGCTAACTTCCCATCTTTCTCATACTCAATCTCTTTTTGATAGAAAAAAAGTAACATAAATACTGAAAATACCACAATTTTCACTTGCAAAATTGTGGTATTTTTGCTATAATAATTG
>JAWXVD010000195.1:0-4807 GCA_044425705.1 Eubacteriales bacterium
GAACGTTTAGCAAAAGAGAAAGGAGAATTATATTATAGTGTAGAATTGGGTGAAGCATTTATTGCAGATGATACTCATATAACCCCTGAGAATAGTAAACGCTATCATACAGAGCGTACTATGGACTATATACGTGTTATTAAATTTATTGAAACATATCTTATGACTGGACAAGTTGACTGGTCAGCTTCTTTAGGAAGTGCTTTGTTTCCATTAAAACATGAGAACTTAAAAAAAGAGTACCAAAACTATTTAGAAGAATTAAAAACACGAGAATTAAAACAAAATACCATAGATGGATATCGACGCTTCACCTATTACTTCTTAGAATACTTGGAGAGTAAGAAATATTTATCTACGTTAGACATAAAGAAAGGAGACATTTTAGCATTTATTTCTCTCATTTGCAGTGAAAAATATCAACCTACTAGCTTAGGGGCACATTTACCAGGATTAAAAATCTTTCTACATATGAGTGAGTATACAAAACAATTTATATCTGAACTCCCCCAGCATTTACCAAAAAAGAGGGAAATATTAAAAATATATAACGATGAAGAATACGAAAGAATTTTGAACTATTTAAACGAGACGGAACACATATCCCTGCGAAACAAAGCACTTACTATCCTTGCACTAGATACTGGGTTACGTGCGGTAGATATATGTGGCTTAAAACTGTCTGATATAGAATGGGAACATAACCGTATTCAAATACTACAACAAAAAACTGGTCATATGCATTCTATTATCTTATCGGAACGTATAGGAAATGCATTAGTAGACTATATATTAAATGAAAGACCTGTCGTAAAATCTGATTCTGTATTTTTACAAGCAAAAGCTCCTTTTAACCCACTTATGTCACATGCTGGCATACGCAATATCTTATTTCAAGTGGTAAACGATGCAGATATAGAAGCAAATGGAAGAATTTATGGAACAAGAATAACTAGACATAGTACGGCATCCAGAATGTTACGACATGGAATTCCACTGCCTGTAATTTCAGAAGCATTAGGGCATGGAAATCCAAACAGTGTTATGATATACCTTACAACGGATGATGCAAAGCTAGCTGAATGTACCTTGCCACTACCAGGAGGAAAAGCAAATGAGTCATAAACTAATACGTGAATATGCAACAGAATTTGTGTTATATAAACAAAGCATAGGTTATATATATGACACTGAGAGCTACTATTTATTTCGATTCGTTAACTATAGTGAAATGATAGATATGAATTATCAATCTCCACAAAAAGATATCGTAAATAGCTATCTAGATTTATTAGAATCTACATCATGTAAGCATGGGACGGTTTGTGTACTACGTCAATTTAGTAGCTATTTAATAAAACTAGGCATAGAAAACACCTATGTTGTACCATCAAAAATAGCACCAAAACCTATAGCAGAACCACCTTATTTTTTTACTAGCAAGGAAATATCAGATTTATTTCAACAAATAGATTTAATAGAAAAACATGATTGTTACAAAGGTCGAGAAATTATTGTTCCAGCAATCTTTCGGTTATTATATTGCTGTGGACTACGAGGAAAAGAAGCAAGAACTTTATTGTGCCAAAATGTACATTTGAAAGAACGATACCTAGATATTCTTCAATCAAAAGGACCTAAAAGCAGACGGATATTTATCAGTGAAGATCTTGCGTCGTACCTTCTTGCATATGAAATGAAGATTAGTATCATGTTTCTAAATAGATCCTATTTTTTTCCTCACAAAGATAGTTATTATAGTAGCGGATTTCTAAGTGTGAATTTTCGACGATTTTGGAAAAAGGCTTATCCAGATTTTGTCATTCATACACGTCCAAGAGCATATGATCTCCGTCATCATTTCGCATGGGCAAATTTAAACCACTGGGCATCTGAGGGTATGGATTTGAATGTCATGCTAGCTTATTTAATGAGATATATGGGGCATCAAACTATCAGTGAAACGCTCTATTATTTTCGATTTGTTCCAGACTTTTTTCCTACTTTTAACCAAATGACAACAGATACAGAAAATATTTTACTGGAGGTACCAGATGAAAACGAAGGACATTTCAAAGAATAGTGAACTATTTTGGAAAACATCAAAAGAATATATTTCTCATGTATTACCAGACCTCAGAAAGGTAAGTAACCATACAATATCTGCATATAGGGATAGCCTTAATATATATATTAATTATCTAGAAATTGAAAAATCCATAAAACGAGAGCATATAAGTTTTTCTGATTTTGGTAGAACTAATTTAATAAACTATTTAGATTGGATGTTGAATTCACAGAAATATGCAAAGAAAACATGTAATCTTAGAATAACTGCCATACATTCCTTGCTGGAATACGCAGCAGAAGAATATAGTATGGATCTTATGGCAATTTATCTTGAAGCTTGTACAGTAAAATGTATCAATGCAGAGAGTAAGCCAATTATTTATTTTGAAACTTATCAGATGAAAGCACTTTTAGCTGCCCCACCAGTTACAACAAAAACTGGTCGTAGAAATCAGATGATACTAATTCTTTATTATGATACAGCCGCAAGAATTTCAGAATTGCTTGATCTAACATTAGAAGGTGTTCATCTTGATTCAAAAGTGCCATACATCACAATACTAGGAAAAGGTAGAAAGTATAGAAATATACCATTAATGAATAGAACGATATCACACCTAACTCGATATTTAAAAGAATTTCATGAAGATAAGATGTTAGAAACACCTTTGTTTTATGCTAAAACATATGGCTTAAAACACCAAATTTCAAGAGATACTGTAGAAAATATGATTAAAAAATATGTATCCGTATGTATTTCTAATGGCATTGATATGCCTAAAGAAGCTCATTGTCACATGATTCGAAAATCACGTGCAATGGATTTGTATCAAAGTGGTGTACCATTACCACATATTCAACAACTTTTAGGTCATGAAAATATGTCTACAACCACAGGGTTTTATGCGTTTGCAACTTTGGACACCCTATCCAAAGCATTAGAAGAAGCAAATAAAACTACCAAAATGGAGACAGAAAAGAAATGGAATGACAAGGACATTCTGAAAAAGCTATACAGTCTTTAACAAAAAACTATGCCGATGTTTTTGTAAATAAACACCATAAAAGTAGGTGCTATTATAAAATATCGGCATAGTTTTTTCTTCGGTATAATCGAGACTATTCCGATATCGGAATAGTCTCGATAATGGCTCTCCCTATAAGAATAAACAAATGGAACTATTAGCTGCACGCATTGGATGTGTCCTTATTTATAATCCACCCTACACGCCAACTGGAAAAGCCAAAATCGAGCGCTGGTTTCGCACTATGAAAGATCATTGGTTGGCTGGACTTACTATAAAAGATTTTACCACACTAGATGCCTTACGGATTAGCCTTATGGAGTATGTACAAACTTACCAAACTTCTGTACATTCCTCATTAAATGGTTTATCCCCCAAAGAAAGATTCTTTCAAGAATCTATCATCATCAAAAGACTTTCTGATGTGAAAATCGAACAGTCCTTTTTATTAGAATACCAACGCCGTGTAACTGCTGATAATGTCATTGTACTAGAAGAAATCGAATATGAAGTTCCTTATCGCTATGCTAAACAACGAATTACCATTCGCTATTCCAAAGATTTTGAAAAAGTTTATGTGATTGATCAAACAACTGGAGAAGCTACCCCTATTAAGTTATTAAACAAACACGAAAATTCACATGTTAAACGAGAAAAATTAAGACTCATTGAAGGAGAAAAATAATGCACGATTATACTGCACATTTTGGAATGGATTTTAATCCATTTATCAAGAACACACATGATATATTAATGGAAACCACTGACTATAAAGAATTAAAACTGCGACTGGACTATCTTCTAAGTAACAAAGGATTTGGACTCATCACTGGCGGTCCTGGTCGTGGAAAGACCACTGCCATTAGGCATTATATGAAACAAGTAAACCCCTCTCTCTACAAAGTAATCTACACATCCCTATCTACTTTAACGGTAAATGATTTTTATAAGCATTTAGCTGAACAATTAGGATTAGAGGCTGTGTTTCGCAAGCAAGATAACTTTCATAATATACAAGATGAAATCACTCGCTGTGCCGTTGAAAGACGGATCACACCCATTATTATTATCGACGAAGCCAACTATATCAGTAATGGTATTTTAAATGATTTGAAAATGTTATTTAACTTTGAAATGGACTCCAGAGATCGTGCCGTAGTACTTCTGGTAGGTCTACCACAACTACATAATACTCTTCGCCTAAATGCTAATGAACCATTACGTCAGAGAATTACCATGAATTTTCAGATTGATTCTCTCTGTAAAGAAGAAGCATTTTCGTACATCAAAACAAAGCTTTTGGGTGCAAAATGCACAAGAGATATCTTTGAACAAAATGCGCTGGAAGCTATCGCAAATGCAGCAAACGGAATTCCACGTCTCATCAATAAAATATGCTGCTCTTGTCTGATGATTGGTTACACAAAGAAGCTGGAATATATCAATGCTGACGTAGTACTAGCTGCAGTAAATGACATGGAATTACAATAAGGAAGGAGATTTATATGAAGTTTTTATGCAAAAATATGTATGCCAAAGCAGAGGAAAAGAAACAATGGTATGGTACTGTAGAAGTAACAAATAGAACCGAAACTGGATATGAAGTAAAAATTTCTGGTAGGGGGTCTAGCTTCTACGCAATCATTGGAAGTTATGAATACGGGAATTATATATGTATCCCTAGTTGGCAAGTAGGCTGTGAATTAGCCAGT
>JAWXVD010000196.1:0-4799 GCA_044425705.1 Eubacteriales bacterium
CTTGCACTACACACCATAACTTTAGAACTATTATACAGAATAGAGTTATCAGTATATCTTGTTTTCGGATTGCGCTTATCTTCTAAGTATCTTTTACGATTCTTATAATCATTGACAAGCGCTATAATACCTACCGAATGAGTTCTTACTTTAGATACAGAGGCTACAGCTTCAGACTTTTCGAATGCCTCAACTTGATGATTATCTGTGGTATAAGTCATAATAAACTTACCGCCAAGAGTAATTATATGCCGTTTATCATAATTCTGATAATTAAATAACTTAACGGCATTCTTTACACAAGCGTCAGGTTTATGTTTAAGTTCTGTACTAAACAGATAATCAACATTAAAATCTTTACCGTGTTTGGAATAACTGAATGGTATGTCAGAAGAAGCCAGTTTACCTAAGTTACAGCCCGGATAAACAGGATTTAGTGGATCTTTCAGCGTATCTATTAAAACTAACCTACATCCATTATCACAATCTATCATAGGGATAAAGTTTGTTCTCTTACCACATATAACAGTATACTTAGAATTATCTAAACTATTCTTTAGAATACTTTGGAAAAATGGATAGAATATAGAATTCTTAAATTCTTCTATAAGAGGTTTCTGTTCTAATAAAGGATGTGTAGATTCAACATCATCGAAATTGTATGATGTTTTTTGTTTCATAACCTTATCATCAATCACTGGAGTAGCATTAGAATTTTTCTCTAATGAACTCTTCATTTCCTTTTCAGCTTCAGATTGAATACTAGCATCATATTTTTCTTCTTCTGTATCTGCCATATAATCTTTAACTTGAACTGCTGGTTTATCTTTAGCTTTAGCTTCGGCTTCTGCCTTTTTCTTATCCACATAAATATACAAACCACTTTCGATGATAAAATCTTTAGAGTATCCTTTTGCACGTTGTTTGATGAATATCTCTTCTAACAAAACCTTATCCAACACAGGCTCATTATCAATAAAGTCATCTCGTTCCTCTAATGTCATACCGAACGTTTTTAGCTTTCCTGTATTTCTATTAGCTTTGAGACCAGATTTCTTTTTAGATTCATTAGCAGCTATCTCATCTTCTACATATACTAATGGAGGTGGTGGTAATTCTTGTTTACCACACATGTAATCTGCCATTGATTTAGCATATACATCACCACGCAACTCATTCTCTTCCGCAATTTCTTCGGCAGTCATACCACCAATTAGTGGTTCAGAAACTGTCTCTTCGACTGGCTCAGGAATAGGTTCAGATTTCTTTTTAGATTCATTAGCAGCTATCTCATCTTCCACATATACTAATGGAGGTGGTGGTAATTCTTGTTTACCACACATGTAATCTGCCATTGATTTAGCATATACATCACCACGCAACTCATTCTCTTCCGCAATTTCTTCGGCAGTCATACCACCAATTAGTGGTTCAGAAACTGTCTCTTCGACTGGCTCAGGAATAGGTTCAGATTTTTGTTTTGACTTTTTAGCAGCTAGCTCATCTTCTACATATACTAATGGAGGTGGTGGTAATTCTTGTTTACCACATATGTAATCTGCCATTGATTTAGCATATACATCACCACGCAACTCATTCTCTTCCACGATTTCTTCTTCTGTCATATCTTCTATAGATATACTTATAGACTCATTGATAGGTAATATCGAAGATTCTACATCATCAAACGATTTAACTTCTGCATCATCAGGAAGTATTTCTGCAGTTATTGAGGTATTGATTTCTAATGATTTAGTTTCTTGTTTTTCTACACTTTCTTCTTTAACTTCATTTTCTTCTTCTAACTCTATCTCTTCGAAGAAGTCAGACATATTTAATTTATCTTTCAGTATGTCCTTCATAGCTTCATCGCTCTCTACACTAGTAAACCAATCCAACAAGTTTCTATGTTTAGAATCTTTATTTTCTTCCATATGAGTTTCTAGTATATGAGCTACAGTATCAGCCATATCAAATAATGATACATTATATACGGTATCTTTATTTCCTTTCTTGCCGATATAAACTTTATCTGTAGGATAGATTATACGAGTATCAAGCTCTGGGATGTTAGATTTTACTTCAAAACCTAACAATTCAGCATAGTAATCGTATATATACACGAGTGCTTGATTCTTTACTAAATCTTTATTATCTATCCCTATTTTGATAAGATTCTCTTTGATAGTATTAACACAATTGTCGCAATTATGATAATCATATACAAATTTCTTATCACCTTCTTTTACCGTGAATTCTTTATAATATTTATTGAAAATATTTTCTTCAATAGTGTTGTCTATGTCTACAACTCTATATTTTGTGAATTTGTTGAGTTCAGAACCACAGCATGTACAGTATATAGGATATTCTACTATACTCTCGTTATCTCTATAACCATCTTTTTCTTTACTTTCTTTTGCTAGCATAAGCACATATCTAGAAATAGCAAAAGCAGCATAATGGTTTTCTAGACGATACGGTATCTGACTAAATTTGTGGAAATGTACAGTATGTAGATCTTTGTCATTTTCATCAAATTCTGGGGTATAATAAGGGACTAAACTATTTTCCCTATTATCGAAATATTTTTTACAATATTTCTTCACGTAACTAATCGCTTCTTCCGTAGCAGAATCTTCTTCTGTTTCGTTAATGCTGTCAATATTCTCAGCAGCATTCAAACTTTCATTTTTAATTTTTTCTTTCATAGTTTTACCTCTCCAAATAATTTATTTTTTAAGTATTCTTCTGGTAGTCTCTACATTTTCTACCGCTTTTATAATATCTATATCAGCATCGTTTTTGGAAAGATCATCAATATCGTCCATATTCATCATATCAAAATTTAAATGTTCATAAAGCGAATCATTATTATCTTCAGGAATGAAATCATCAACATCCGAAATACCATCATATATACTATCACCACTAGTAGTATCTGATTGACTAGATTTTATTCTATCATCTAATCTTTTCAGTGTATCTTGACCTTTAGTATTTATAACGGGAGTTGTTTTTTTAATTTTACTATTATTCTCTTTCATTTTCTGGTATAAAGGATCTGACGTTATTTCATCCATTTCTGAAGGAGTAAATTTATTATTAGTCAATCCTTCTCTAGAGTCATCTCCAACGTTATTATGACTCGAAATACCGCTACTACTATCATAATTTGTATCTTCCATAAATATATTTACTTTCTTCATTACCGTTTTCATTTCGCCAGTACTAGGATCGAATTCACTAATAGGCTTAGCGACAGATATAGTAGTACCTTTAATAGCTCCAGATTTAATGAATGGATCTTTATTAGGATCGATAGGTCTAGCAGCAATTGTTTCTACAGCTACATTAGAAGCTTTAACAACTATAGCTTTAGCTGAGTTATCATTACACTTTGAACAGAAAGTATTTTTATATCTAAAATATTCTTCTATATACCTATAAAGAGTAGTAGACATGACATTCTGACAAGTAGTACATCGTATACTGAATAGATCGGATCCAACCTCAATATATCTTTTAGAAGTTATTTTCGAATATGCGGCATCGTGAATTATTATGAACGGATAATTAGGTCCGAAAAACAAATAACACAATTCATTCATCTCGTTTATAGATAGTTCATTACTAATATTATTTTCTTTCATAAATGTATCGAAATCCATTGTTTTCTCCATATTTAAGGCGTATTTTATATAAATAATGTAATATCTCATATTATTAAATATTTAAACATATATGTATAATCGTACTGATAAAGGAGAGAAATAGATGAATATACATATTCCAGGTAGTGGAACAGTCGAAATCCCGAGTCATAAATTGTCAAAACAATCAAAATGCAGTTGGTGCCGAGATATAGATGATGATAAACATCTATACTCAGCTTTTGAGTTTTATAATAAAATAAAAAATTCTGAAGTTAATATTTTTAATACAAATACTAAACTAAATGAACTGATAGTTAATTCTGTAAGATCTGTAATAGATTTAGTTGCTTCTACTAAAAATTATAATCATGAAGGTATATTTGTTAATAAAACCATGGATTTTAGAAATATATCAACTATTGATACAACTAAGATAGATCCGTACGATATACGTCAAGTACAATCTATAATACAAACTAATCTAAGTCTATATTTTGGTATTGATTGTAATGTTGTACTTAGTGCAGAGAATAGTGCTAAAAGAATTGGAGTTTATTTCGACAAGATTCAAAATGCTAAAAGTAATCTAGTGATGGATCCTTTAGACTTCAGTTTAAATAAATCTACAGGAAAAATAGAATTTGAAAATAAAGATAATATTATCGTTAATATTCTAATACCATTGAAGTTTATACGTACCGCGATAGCTAATATTTATAATACATCTACCGATAGTCTTCCTCTAATGGCTCACATGAAAGGTAAACAAGGTCTTAGAATGGATGATCTTACAAATATAATAAGTACATATTTTATCTTATCTATATTCGTATCGTTATACAATGAAAGAAATAGAGAATATAGAATGGCTGAAATTTTAGAGATTATGCAGAAAACTAACGAGTACTCTAAATATATCACTGCCAATTATTACGAAAAAGATAAAAACGAAGAAAGGAAAATGGCTAATACAATATTCGCTTCTATACGCGCTAAACGTGATATATACGAAAATAGTATTACAGAGATATGCACAACGGTATATAACACATATCTGAATGGAGAATATCTCCAAAATAGAGAATCCGTACATTTTGAGCATGTAGATATATTTGTAGATAAAGTATTAGGTACACCAGTATC
>JAWXVD010000197.1:0-4796 GCA_044425705.1 Eubacteriales bacterium
ATTTTTTCTCTAGGATCTAATAAAAACTGTGACATAACAATATCACACAACCCATTGATGTTTTTTCTCATATCACAAGGACCACAGGCTAGTAGCACACGATACTCTGTATAGTCAAACACAACAGACCTCCTTTAAAAGAGTAGCAAGAAAAATTGCTGAAATATTTCCTTTTAAAGATACAGAAACCTGTTTCATGGTTAAATTAATTTCTAAATTAGTTTCCTCCTGTTTTTTAACAGATATTTTTTCTGTTGTAGTATTTTTCTTTTTAACAGCAGGTATTTCAATAAAAGCATTTGTTGTTTCACCAGAAGTTGCAGATTTTAGTTGCTTTTGTTTTTCTATCGCAAGATAACGTCCAAAAGTAGCTAATGCAATGTTATTTTCTTTTGCAAAATCTTTTCTAGATAATTCACTTTGATAGAAATCAGCAAGTAGAGCATCAATTTCTTCTGGAGTACGAAATTTTGGATTTCTTCCCATATGTATAAACTCCTTTGTTTTTTTCTTAGTTTATACAATTTGGTTGGCAAAGAAAAGGTGTGCTATCTTTGACGCTTACGAATAGGATGTCAATTTTTATTGTACAACATCATTCTGTAACCGTAAATTCCAATAACCCAACTTGATCTACTAAAGTTATGAATAAAATTCATTAGTATTCACAATCAACTGATTTCCTCGATAATTTCATGTGAAATTTACTCTAAAACTGAAAATAAACAAATTGACTTGAATCATATCCCACACCATAAACTCCTAATAAAATCACCCACCAAACAGCAACTTGGTAAACTATATATCGAATCCAGATAGGACTATTACATAAAATTTGGTATAAGTAAATTTGTTTATGATAACAATAGTCAACTACTAATAATATGACTATAGAAATAAGCAAACATGATAGTTCTACTTCCGATACTCCTAGTTCCAGAATGGATTGATATTGATAGACCTGAAATGCTTGTCTTATCATATCTATTCCATTACTTAAATCACCTACCCGAAAAAACAACCAAGCAAAATCAACTAGTACAAAAGTGATACAAATTTTAATGGCATTAGAAATTACTTTAGGTACGCTTTTCCCTGAATTAGGTAATTTTTGCAATACTAAACTTTTAACCATGCCCACTATTTGATAACAGCCGTGAAGTATTCCCCAGAAAATATAATTCCAACTTGCGCCGTGCCAAAGACCGCTTATTGCAAAAACAACGCTAATATTTATCATTGTTCTAATTTTACCTTTTCTACTACCACCAAGCGGTATATAAATATAATCTGTAAACCAAGATGTCAAAGAAATGTGCCATCTTCTCCAAAATTCTTTAATGGATGTTGCTAAATATGGGCTTTCGAAATTTTTCATTAAATCAAATCCCATAACCTTAGCTGCTCCTCTAGCTATATTAGTGTACCCATCAAAATCACAATATATTTGAAATGCAAAGAATATAGTTGCAGTTGTAATCTCCACAAATCCACAGAGCTGATAGTTATCATATACTTGATTTACCAAAATAGCTGCTCGATCGGCTATCACTAGTTTTTCAAAAAAACCCCAGAGCATCAAGCACAATCCTTTATGCATATTTGCAAAAGAGTAAATATTTAACTGGTCAACATTTTGGATTTGTACTAGGAGTTTCCCGCTTCTTTCGATGGGACCTGCCACTAACTGTGGAAAAAACGAAACAAATAATGCATATTTGAACAAGTTTTTCTCTGCTTGAATTGTGCCTCGATATATCTCTATTGTATAACTAAGTGCTTGAAATGTATAAAAAGAAATACCTACTGGCAATAAAAAATCAAATGGTTTCTGTATCAATGCAATACCCAACAATCCTAGAATCTTATTACTATTCATGATTAAAAAATCACTATATTTAAAAACAATCAGAATAGTTATATTGATAACAATTGCGAATATTAGTATTAATTTTTTTATTGCCTGACAATTACACCAGTACACCCCATTTTCTAACTCTTTATTTACTTTATGCAATAAAATCCCACTACTATATGTAATAATAGTAGAAAATGCAATTAAAATAGCATATTGAGGATTCCAACTCATATAAAAATAATAACTTGCAATTAATAGCCAAATATATCTCATTTTCTTAGGTACAATAAAATATACTAAGACTACAATCGGGAAAAAAATCATAAAATCAAATGAATTAAATAACATATTTAGCACTTCGCATTTTATTATATATACGTCCCTTCTAAAAACCTCTTTAGGTTATTTTATTTCTCTATCAAAATGTAACCTATATCTTCATCATTAATTGTAATGCCTAATTTAATTTTGCCTTCATACTCCAATGGTATTTGATATACATCATCTACTACTTCAATCTTTACTTCATTTGTGGCTGTTGTGAATTCATTTTCCATTTCTATCAACACTGTATTTTCTAAAATAATTTCATACTGTACTTTTACATTACCTGATATAACTGATTCAATTGTATATTCATCACCCTCAGTGGTTATGATTACTCCTAGCAAGCTATCATCTAAATGTGAAAATTTTTCTTGATAACTGCTATAGAAAGCTTCTTCTGGCAAATAGATGTTTGAAATATCATCTCTTAAAATCATAGCATTGATTTCATCTGGATCCGCAAATGTCTCCCCAAATACTTTTGAAAACTTATAAGCACCATTAGAATTTAGATGATTACTTTCTCTGTAATCCAATTCACAATCAAGAAGTAATGTGGATTCTTTGCATAAATTAAAGTCTACATATGGAACAGTTGTATCTTCTAACAATATTTCTACTTGCCGAATATAATTATCATAATCAACATTAGCCAAATAAAAATCTGACATTGGTGCAGAATACAAGGTTAGTTTAATATCATTTTCTTCACAATATTCAATTATTTGAAATAAACTTTCAATGTAATCCTTGTTGAAGATATTATCTTCTACTATTTCAGCATTTGTTTGACTATAAAAAATACCTTTATCTATTGTTATATCTGAACCTATAAAACCTTTTTCTTCATACCAATAATTTTCTTTTACTAAATATTCGTAATTCTTATATGATTCTGTAGTTTTATTCTTTATATTTCCTATTATAGTATTTAATTGTAAATCTGAAATATTTCTTCTAGCCATCAAAAAACTATTAACATAATACTTAGCTCCACTTGCATGAAGTAGATACTGATATTTATTCATCGAAGGTTTAAGATAATCCGAAACAGTATATACTCTTGTCATATCAGAACCTTCTCTCTCTTGATATTCTGGTCTAGATGCGACAGCGAAAAAAAGTTCTAAATACACCTCTTCCAATTCATTTTCTTTTCCACATTCTTTCAAAATAGTATATGAAGCATCCAATGGTTGCATGGCTGTTCCGGCATTAAATGTATTCCCCCCCCCAAATTTCATCTAATTCACTTGGAACAAGAGAACTATAGCTATGTGATGATCCTAAAAATAACACATCAATATTTTGTTCTTGATGATACATTTCGTAAAACATAAGTCTCGCATATTCATTGGTGTTGTCCGTCATAATAAAAGAAAGTACACTATTTACAATCGTTGTCAACAAACAAAAAACAAGAATCTTTACGCTATTTATCAATGCTATCTTCATCATATCATCACCATTACTATTATTCTAAATTTCATCAAAATATATCCCTTACAATAATATCTATCCCTTTTCTATTCTTTCATAAATTTTACATAATTCACTGAATACTTGTAAACTTACTAAGTCATCTTTTTGTGATTTATTCAAAAAAGTCTCTACTTCAAGATATAGTCCTGGTTTATATTTTTCATCTAACGTATAATCTATATCTACAAAATTAGCTTGTACAGAATTCTGTTCTTGTATTTGTAATTTTTCTAATGGTCGATAGATAAATTTATGTACGTTGGTGTTAACTTCGACCCACCATCTTCCTGGTGCATTCCAATCTGCATGATATGAAAAAATTGCATTTTTATTTGTCACACCACAGCCTACAAATATAGAACCTTGTGGATGCCACTCAATTGTATTTTTCCCATCTACGATACAATACATTTGTTCTGGTTCACCTGCTAAATAAAATGCTAAATCTATTACATGTGTAGAATTTCCAAAAAATAATTTATTCAACTTAGCTTGACTTAATCCCATATTTGCAAGAGCCTTTACCCATTCTGTAAAACTAAATTCGATGGATGTTATACCGCCATCTTCTTCAATCATCTTTTTGCCTGCAATTACAGAAGCATAAAATCTGCGATTATATGCAACGTATAAGTTGCATTTATATATTCTATTCAATTCTTCTAATTCATCCGCATCCACATAGTTTAAAAATGCAGGTTTTTCAATCAAAATATTTTTTATGCCATATTCCATCAAGCTTTTAGTTACGCTTTGTAAATCCTCTATATTTACTGCATTGATTGCATAATCATACTTCTCTTGTGATTGGCGCAAAAATCCCATCACTCCTCCTGAAATCGGACTAACTGTTGTCTCTTTTTGAAAAATTTCACATTTGCTTTCACTTCTCCCTACAACTGTAAATTTTACATTTTCCATATCCTTCAGTACTTTGCAATAAGCAACCGCCATAGCACCCGTTCCTACCAATAAAATATTTTTTATGTGATCTGACATATTCCTTTTTCTCCTTCCTATATTGTCAAGCCCTAAATCATTAATTTTACGGGCTTTTTTATAAATAGTTACCTCGTTAACTTGAGCTAAATGTGTATGACAGTCATAGTATCTTGTACTGAATAACTAA
>JAWXVD010000198.1:0-4793 GCA_044425705.1 Eubacteriales bacterium
ATCTTCTCGATATGGATTATTTCTTAAACGAAGATGATTTGCTAGATGATGAGGTTGGTGTAGAAGGTTTTTATATCTTCTAATCACTGTCATCTTATTTGATTGCTCACCTATCGGTGGACAATTTTTTCTTACTATTTCTTCAAGAAAGAACTTTCCTATAAAGCAAAAAAGAAGTGTGCGAAACAGATGATTACTCATCTATTTCGCAACACTTCCTTCATACATCTTATTTAGTTAATCTTTTTTTCAATTCTACCTTTTACTTATTTAATTACTATAAATAGAGTTCCCAATACAATAAATAATACGCCGATTACGGTCTTCCACGTAAAAGCTTCTACTTAATTCTGTGATACCTGTTCCTGAATTAGTTACAAATACCATAACCCATGCCATCTATTCCCACTTTTGCTAAAATTGATGTTAGTGCAGCAAACACGGCAGATAAGATTGCAAATATAAACCACATAATTCTCCTTTTTTCTTGCCTGCCTTTTTCTCCGTTCTAATCGTCTTTTTCTTATTAGTTCTCTTTCACTTAGTTCTCTTCTACAATTAATACTCTACAACAGAGTGCGTTCTTGCCATTTACGACCTTAAACCAGTCATGTAATTCTGCTGCAAGCTCCATGATTTTGAATAGATACCGTCCTTTACCTTTTCATCCTCAATCGCTAACTTCTCTTCAAAAGCAGTATTTTTATTAAATATAACTACCTGAAACATAAATGCATTTGTATAATAACATGCTTCCCTCGAAGTAACGTTCTCCCTCATCATAAGTTTGGGTTTCTTTTAATGCTAATATTTCAATTTCTATCTTTATTCTGTAAATAATTCATACATGTAATCTCGTTTCTCATTTAAGATACGAATAATACGCACAGTATTCTCACCCACTCGGTATAATATATCTCCATTATTTCAATCCTAATGATTCTTCAACTTCATCTGCAGTTAACCAACCATTTTCTCTTGCGGATTGTTCCCCTTCCTCTAGCTTTTGCATTAATAGCAATTCAGCTTTCATTTTATCATAATCGCGCATATTAAGAATTACATATTCACCACGACCATTCTTTGTAGGAAAAACAGGTGATTCTGCTGTAGTTTCTTTTAAAACCTCTGTATAATTTCTCAAATCTGATATTGATTTAATATTTGGCATAATAAATTTTCACCCCCCAATCACTGACTTTCTGCTAATTATATTTACAGTGTAAGTGTTACTTGATTAAGAACTGTATCTTCTTTTACACAAATAGTTTTCACGATTCTAACATAACTAGGAGTCTGCTTTATTCAACAACTTCACTCTATCAATAAATTCTCCTATATCTGTTATATACTCGTAGGGAGCATATTCTGCATATATTTCTGGATCATTTAGTGTAACAATCTGAACACCTATTTCTCTAATTGCTTCTAGTGTGCCTGGTAAGCAACGCGCTTCATTTATTGTTTTGCATCTATAAGCTATGCATCCTTGTTTATCGAATATCTCCTAACCGTAGATTCTCCCCATCCAATTTGTTCTACCATTACTTTAGTATTAATTTCACCGTCATTTCCTAAAACTTTTACGAGTATATTATAGAATTCTCTCTGTTTATTAGTCATTTTATCGCTCACTTTATCGCTCACTTTAAAATTCTCATTTCCCGTCGATTTTATTTGTAGTGTAAGTGTCACTTGATTAAGCACTGTATTTTCTTCTAATACTGGTGTTTCCCATCCTGCTTCTTGCCACACTGCTAATATAGCTAGGAATCCAGATCCCGCATTATCACCAAATCCTATCATCCGTAACATTGTCTGCATACGTGGATTTCTGGACTTCGAATTACCACCCTTGAATATTTCTTCCACTGGCAACTTTAAAACACCCGTTTATTTGAAATCTCTCTTCTGTCGATTTAGCTCGTTTATCTTCTTTCACACCAAGTATGATATAACCGCCTTCTGTATTAGCAAATGCTGAGTATGTTTCATAAATAGACTTAGGAACATTACTTTCAGCCTTTTTACACTCTACATCTACGCACTCGCCACCTAGGATCTTTTGTTTTAATTCATGAATCGTCATGGTTGATATCTCCCTTCTGATAAATCTACATATCTATTTATCAGTATAACCTTTTTTAGCCTACGAAACAATTCTTAAGCGGAGAGGGCGGGATTCGAACACTTGGAGGCATTTTAAAAAATGCCCGTTTCATAGGCTCTGCAAGGGCTTTATGAAACAGGCAGTATTCAAACTGTATTCAATAGACTAAAAAAATGAAAGGAATGGTAGGCTCTCTCAGATTTATTTTTATATATTTTCGTTTTTCTGCCGATTATTCTGCTGATTATTCTGCTGATTATATTTGTAGTGTAAGTGTCACTTGATCAAGAACTATATCTTCTCTTAATACAGATCTTTTTCATACTTCTAACACAACTAGGAGTCTGCTTTATTCAACAACCTCACTCTATCTATAAATTCTCCCATATCCTCTATATACTCGTAGGGAGCATATTCTGCATATATTTCAGGATCATTTAGTATAACAATCTCAACACCTATTTCTCTAATTGCTTCTAGTGTACCTGGTAAGCAACGAGCTTCGTTTATTGTTTTACATCTGTAAGCTATGCATCCTTGTTTATCGAATATCTTCGCGATTACATATATATTCTTCTTTGACATAGTATCATTTCTCCATTTCTTTTAACCTGCACATAAAAGCTTCTTATCATACATCTAATCGCTCTCTTTATCGCTCACTTTAAAATTATCATTTTCTTTTAATATAATAATCAAGTATATTCCCGCAACATCTGATTTAAAAATACGTGACAGGAAACATTCCTTTTATTTCTATTTTGACCGACATCTTGACCGACATCTTGACCGACATCTTGACCGACATGGTAATTGTATTATCTTCTAATGCAATATTAGAAATACCTTTTCTAATTCTGCAAGTTAGCAGCAAGTTAAATTAAGTACAACATTGTACCATATGCTGTGTATTTAGTAGTATAACGCGCTATATATCCTTTCGCAGCCTTTTATAGCTCATATTCTGCAAGTTACCGGCAAGTTAAATTATGCCCACATCGAAATATATTTCATATGCCTAAAAGCAATCATTGCAATATCTTGTACACGATACTATTCTTATTTCTAATGCATGTGCTAATTTTATTGATTTTTAGCTCAACTTTTTTTGATTTAGTCCAAGATTTAGTCCAAAGTCCTTGTTTTCCCGCATAAAATATAGGATATCCGCAATTATTTTTAGTCCAAGATTCTTGAACTTAGTCCAACATAAGCCTACTTTTTTAGTTTTCACTTTGCAGTATGACCAGTTCCTTCTACATTTATCAAATACAAATTAATCATTACATTATCTTAATTACTTATGCTCCCGACATTAATGTCGGAAGCATAAGTAATTAACAAGTCTGTTTTTACAATACCTAATTCAAGAACAGGTGACGAACACCATTCCTTCTGTTTCCATTTCGGCTGACATCTTGACCGACATAGTAATTGTATTATCTTCTAACATAATATTAGAAATACCTTTTCTAATTCTACAAATTGCCAGCAAGTTAGATTGCAAAAGGAAAAAGAACCTTCTTGTATGGTTTTCTATTAATATATAAATCCCTCACCTTACGGTGAAGGACACTATCTATTATCTCTTTAAAATTTCATACCAGTTACTTGGAAATCCTATATGTTTTAATAATATATATTCTCCATACTGCTCTATCATTGTATTAAGAGGAACCATAAACTTCATATTCCACTCCTCTGGCACAGGATATAAATACTTCAGTACAATTAATTGCGTAAATAATTTTCTACCCGATTCAATACCCAATTCCTTAGGAATCTTTGGCATAGCTGAAAAGAGCCAATAATATAATCGTGAATAATGCGCACACTTATTTCTTAAGTCTGTCAAACACCTTAACCAACTTTCTAATAAGCTAGGCTTAGTTCCCAACTCATCTGCAATAGCCTTTTTATCCTCTGTTAACATGTCTTTGTAAAAATACGATATCATTCCAATAGAAAAGAATTCCACAATAACCCATATCGGAAATTGACCATCATAATTACTTTTATGATGTTTCACCACCAATGTTGTATCATTTTCATCGATACATGCTTGAATTTTACATTTATATTTTTCGGAATTATGTTTGTGTGAAAACATATCTTCACACAAATATCCCATAGCGCCATATTTATGTGCAACATAATATGCAAATGTTGTTCTAAGCTTTATTTCGATATCTTCAATAACAGAAAAGAATAACCCCCTTAACAAACCATCAAATTCATATATTTTCTGTACTCTAGAAAATTCTACATTAGGAAAATACTCCCCCTCATTTCTTCGAAACGGCAACAAATATGCTGAAAACCTATAATAATTCGTTCTCTTCAAAAACTCTACACATTGCTGCTCCTGTTCTTCTGGAATCAGAAATCCTTTATCTCTAATAAGCTCTAGTTGCTTTTCAAAAGTTGTTGGTTTTTTAATATTCACACCATTATCCTTCCGTATAAAAAAATGTCTCCCCATGGGGCACATCACTTACGTGAGAGGTGTGGGGAGTCCTGTTATGATTATAATATGACACATTCCATAAAAAGTCAATAGACATCCTTATCATTGCATCTTTTTTTGTAACAGTTCAGCCTAACGGCTGAACCAACTAGGATTACACCAGCTAAAATATAGCTGGTGTGCCTAGAAATATGTTCTTTATATTTTCAATCATTC
>JAWXVD010000199.1:0-4759 GCA_044425705.1 Eubacteriales bacterium
TAACAATACATGATATAAGCAAAAACCGCTACTATTTTTTTGGAAAAATTTTAAATTCTAAGAAAATGTGGCAAAATCAGTACTTTGCACTAGCCGTCGCGCTAGCGACTTGGTACAATAATTGCATATAGCATAAATCCAATTCGCAGAAAAATCTGTTCTACAAAGGCACTACTGCCTACTACAACTACTGAATGAAAGGTATGAGCAGTGATTTTTTGTTTCCATGCCAGATATATATTTAAATACCCTTTTTTGTAAAATAAATTACTTATTGCAATGGTACAAGCCACAATACAACCAAGTGATGTAGCAATTGCCGCACCTTGTACCCCTAGCTTTGGAAAACCACATTTCCCATGAATCAAAAGATAGTTAAACGTGATATTTACGATATTGGATACCATATTTGTAACCATGGTAATCCTTGTTTTCCCACTGCCTCTTTGTGCTGCATTAATCATTAAATTGATGGTTTGAAAAAACAATCCGAAGGCAATAATCTGAAAATACATAATGGCATCTTGCAAATAGTCCTCTTGTGCACCAGCTAAATTCATCAATTGTTTCGAAAAAGTAATACCAATAAAGGCGATGATAATCCCTAAAATAACCGATAAAATTAACATGCCCTTCAAAATACTATTGGCAGCTTCTCTATTATTTTCACCTTTTCTTCTGGCTACAACAGCTGTAATCCCCACATTCAATGAAAAAACGATAGCTAGTAACAAAAATCTAGGCTGACTAGTAATCCCCACTGCCGCAATGGCAGTTTCCCCAAGGCTACCTACCATCATGGTGTCAATCACATTGACCATGCATAATAATAATGCTTCTAGTACACAGGGCCATGCCATTTTCAAATAACTACTATAGGCTTCCTTGTTACTTGGTATCTCCCCACCTTCTTCTTTTTGGAACATACTTTTAGTGCTAAAAAAATATAGTATCTTTTGCATTTTTCTACCTTCTTTATGCCTTCATCTTATTAGATGTGTATTTGTTCATTCACTACTTATACTATACCATATTTTTTATTATTTGTTTTATTTCGATAACACAAATAATTTTACACCATGAGACTCTACTTCTGTACAAATAGCAGTTTCTACTGTACCCCTATCCTTTTGTTGCCATACATCTCTTATTTCATAAGTGCCTTCTAATTCTAATTGTTCCAACAACACTTCTATTTTCTTTCCAATTGTATGGGTATTAAAAATTGCTACATAGATTCTTCCATCTTCATCATAACTTTTCCATACAATATTTTCCGCTGCATTTCCTGAACGAGTTACTTCATATGCTCCTGAAGCATGGTTTAACATGCGTAACACTTCTTTGTTCGTTAATAAGGACAATGTAAATGCATCATTATCTGGTAAATGTCCACCAAACATCAGTGGTGAACGGAACATGCACCATAATGTCATCATAGTGTATTGCTCTGCTTTTGAAAATCTAGTGTATCTTCCTGATAACCCATGTTCATTTCCTCTGATTCCAATGTGACCCATAGGCAACATATCACAATCTGGCCACATGCCTTCTTCTACATAAGGTGCCCAAGATGCACATTTTTGGAACATGGATACTAAATCCTTCCAATCATCCCAATAATCAGCTGTCATTCTCCACATATTTGCCGTTGCTTGCAAATGGTCGATTCTTTCTAAATCTGCGGGTCCTGGTGATAAGCTTAACACGATATCTCTTCCACAATGGTCAATGGCTCTACGAATCAATTCAATTTCACCTTTTGCTGAATATAAATCATGTGGTTTATAATAGGTATTACAAATATCATCTACTTTTACAAAATCTACGCCCCAACTAGCATATAATTGAAATACTGAATCATAATAAGCTTGTGCACCATAGGCATTGGGATCCACTCCGTACATATCTGTGTTCCAAGAACATACAGAAAAACGTTGTGCTATTTCTCTTGCCGTGGCATCTGTTCCAAAAATCGGTGTATTACTATGTACCGCCTGTCTTGGAATTCCTCTCATCATATGAATACCAAATTTCAATCCCATGTCATGCATCTTTTCTGCAATTACAGAAAATCCTTTTCCATCTGCTGCGGAAGGAAATCTTTTCACTGCTGGAATTAGCCTAGAATATTCATCCATATCTAGTGGCACAAAATTACGATATTCTGTGGAATTGGCATCTGGCTCATACCACTGAATATCACAAACTACATATTCCCATCCAAATTCTTTCAAATTATCTCTCATATATTCTGCATTTGCCATTAATTCTTCTTCTGTTACAGAAGCCCCAAAACAATCCCAACTATTCCATCCCATGGGAGGTGTTTTTGCCCAATTATTCTTATTTGTTTTCATTTTTCCTATATCCTTTCTTATGGAAACCTGTGAAAACTCATAGCACCAACCTTTGTGGTTTATTTTTCCGTCATAATCACCAAAAATCCTCGACGATATCTCCAATATCGCCTGCGTTTTTTGGCAATTATGACAAAAAAATATCCGCATAAATCTTGGCACTAGAGTTATTAGAGATTCCCTTATTTCAAAAATTTTGCTTCTTCATCACTATCTGTGTATTCTTTAAAACACTCATTAAACTGGTCTACCCATTCTTGTTCGGTAAATACTTTTTCTAGCTTTACACCACTAAATTTTTCATTTGAAAGTGCATGGCGCATTTCTTTTTCCAATGCTTCCCCTCTATCATAGGTAGACGCTTCATAAAATTTTTGCATCTGCATATTAGACCAGAAATGAAATTTTCCTCTAACCGATGGATTCACACACTCAGCTTCCACTTGTATAAATGTACCATCTACGATACCACCTTCAATGCCCCATTTTCGTTCATAGGCTATGGCTGCACTTTTTAATGTTGTCATTCTTTTTTTCAATTCCTTTGAAATCTCTCCTGCTGCCAAATTATTGATTTCTGGTTTTCCCATTTCGTAGAGCTCTTCATATCCACCCATATAATGGTAAATGTATTTATATTTATCATCACAACACATGACCCATCTCAGCGGTAATTCTCCAGTAGCTGCAAATTGAAATCTCTTTTTATCCGGAATTAATAAAGATTTTCCAAATAAGGGTTGTTCATATGGTTGACACGGAATATCACAGACATCTAAACAAGTAGGTAGAATATCTAATAAATCCACAAAATCTGTGCGTATTCCTTTTTTATCATAAGACTTTGGATATTTTACAATAAATGGTACTCTCACAGCCGAATCATAAGGAAGCTCCTTACTGTAGTATCCCTTGTCTTGCAACATTTCTCCATGATCAGACGTATAAATAATCAATGTATTGTCGTATTCTCCGATTTCTTTTAAATGTGCTATGATTCTGCCAACGCTATGGTCTACCATACTAACTGCTGTATAGTAGGCTTTTCGGATTTTATCCTTTTGTTCTTGGCTATCCTTATCACCAAACCATTTACTTTTACCTTCCTCTTCAAATGGCAACCTAGACTTCGGAATCGATTTAGGTACATCTACATTTTCATATACATCATTCCATTCTTTCGGAATATTCCAAGGTGGATGAGGTTGGATAAATCCACACATGATCATAAATGGATTCCCTTCATTTTCATTTAGCCAACTAATGGTTTCATCTGCTACCCAAGTCGTTCCATGCATGTCATTAGACTGCTGTGATTGTTGTGGAATATGATAAATATGTGGTCTTACACCGTGAGGATTTTGAATCTCTCCTAAACCATTTTCTTTCAAATGCATTAAATATTCATCATTTTGACGGACTTTAGGTAATTCTTCCATCAAACGTATTTCGCTAAATCCATGATGCTCTCTTGCTGGTGAAAAATGCATTTTCCCAATTGCTGCTGTGCGATAATTTGCGTCTGAAAAAATCCTCCCAATAGTTGGTGTCTTATAATTTTTGATTCTCCTACTCTCTGCATTGCCATAATAGCCATGTACTCTTGCAGGAAAACCTGTAATTAAATCATGTCTGGCTGGCATACAAACTGGATTTCCACTATATCCGCAAACACATAACTCACTGTCTAATGACAACCTATCTAGATTTGGTGTGTGCATATGAGGAAAACCTGCTTGTGCTATGGTATCAAATCTTTGTTGATCTGATAATAAAATTAATACGTTTGTTTTTTTCATCTTGTTTTTTTCTCCATATAGTTAATTTATAAAGATTGTAACATCATCTGAAAATTCTTACTTTTAATATTCCCTCCACTTTACTCCAAAAGTTAAAAAAAAACAGCCTTGCTGTTTTCTTTTTTTTAAAGCTATGATATTGTATATTGTAATAAAACTTCTTATGAAGCCTAATTATAAGACTAAATGGTTACATATCATGTGTGAACTGTAACATGAAACGAAAGCGAGGAAGTAAACTATGAAACAAATTACCGGCTACAATTCTGAAAAACTATCTACAGAAAATTATTTTGCTTGCATCGATGCTTTTTATATTACAAATTGGATTAACTTTGTTTCCAGATATCATGCCCATAGCCATATAGAAATTATGTATGTAGAAAAAGGTAGCTGTACTATTGACATAGGCGAATCTTTATATCACTTTAAACGAGGCGAATTTATTATTATAAATGCAAATACATATCATAAATTATTGGTAGAAAATGAACCTTGCCAGATTATCAATCTAGAATTTCATTTTCAAAGCATTACTGATGATTTGCTTTCTTTTTCATCCATTATACGACAATCCAGATATATGATGGGTTTATTAAG
>JAWXVD010000200.1:0-4718 GCA_044425705.1 Eubacteriales bacterium
TTCTTTTTTAAAGAATCTAAAGTCCTGTTATCAATTCCAGACTGTAGAAGCTGATATTGTGAAATGTGCTTTCTTTCCATGGTAGCCCATAAAGAAGTATAATCAATAATAATAATCACCAACCTAACTTGTTTTTTATAGTTCAAGTATATGATGTTAAGGGTATCTTACATATTGTGCATATATTCACAATATAGTATACTGAACTTAGATAACAGAAAAAAGTAATGACAACTAGTAAGGGGGATAGAGAAATGTCGGGTAAAGAACAAACTATGTGTATTATAGGGAATGATGGGTAAAAAACCAACAGTGCAATAAAAGATAGTATGAATGAAATAGAGCAGCATATTTATTAAAAGTTTAGGACAGGCACTTCTTCGGAGGTGCTTTTTCTATATAAAAAATTAGGAAAGGATACATTATATATGGCAGAAAATCAAGAAAAACAATCTTCAAAAGAAAGATTAAAAGAAATTACAGATAGTATTGAAGTAGGGATACAAAATCTATTTGAAAGTGAAAAGTATACGCAGTATTTAAGAACAATGAGTCGATTTCCAAGGTATTCATTAAATAATACCATGTTGATAGCTATGCAAAAACCCGATGCTACATTGGTTGCAGGGTTCAACAAATGGAAAGATAGTTTTTCACGTTATGTGAAAAAAGGAGAAAAAGGAATTAAAATTATTGCTCCAACCCCTTATAAAATCAAAGAGGAACGAGAGAAAGTAGATCCCATTACTCAAGCACCGGTTCTTGATGCGAATGGAAAAGTTGAAATAGAAGAAGTAGAAAGGCAGATACCTATGTTTCGTGTGGTATCTATTTTTGATATTTCACAGACAGAGGGCGAACCATTGCCTAGTCTTGTGAATGATTTGACTGGGGATGTGGCACAGTTTTCCTTGTTTATGGAAGCTATTAAACGTACTTCTCCAGTACCTATTGCAATGGAGCAAATGCCAAGTGATAAGGATGGTTACTATGACTTAAAAAATGAACGGATTGCAATTCGTGAGGGAATGAGTGAGGTGCAAACTATATCAGCTGCAATTCATGAAATGGCACATTCTATGTTACATAGTAGAAAAAAGGTAAAAGAAATGAAAGATAGTAATTTACCAAAAAAAGATAGAAATACAGAAGAAGTAGAAGCAGAAAGTATATCTTTTGCAGTGTGCAATTACTATGGAATTGAAACAAGTGATAATAGTTTTGGATACATTGCAAACTGGAGCAAAGGAAAGGAATTAAAAGAATTGAAATCATCGTTAGAAACCATTAATAAGACTTCTTCTCAGATTATTACAGGCATTGATACTCACTTTGGAGCATTAGTAAAAGAACACTTAAAGGCAAGTAAACTAATGAAAGAAATATATCAATATGAGATGTACCACTTTCCACGTGAACTTGCCTATCAGATTAATGATGGTTACCTAGCTATTCATGATTGTGATGAAGGGTTTGATTATAGTTTTTATGATAAGGACTATAACCTAATTGATGGTGGAGTTTATGATGATATTGAGATTAATATATATGAAGCTATCCATGAAGTTGCAGAATTTGATAATGGGTTTTCTATTTGGAATAGAGAAAATGTAAAACAAGTGAAGGGTGAAAATAAATTTTCACCGCCAACGTTTGTGATTTCACCCTTGCAAGCAAGTGAAATCACTGCACTCAATTATGAAGAATTGGTAGAAAAAGTAGAGAACATGGAACTATCAAAAGTGGTTGGAAGTGTAAAATATAGTGATGTTACCAATGAATTTGTAATTGCATCTCCCTTATTTAAGGACGTAGATTTGCCACTGTATACGAACCATGAAGGAGAACAATTTGTTTTTGGATATGGAGAATTAGGTGGTGGCACAAATGTGTGGAATTATCTTGATGAAACAGACCATGATTATACCAATGTAGCACATATTTCTGAGGCGGGGCATGTTACCTTATTGGTAGATAATTTGCCCGAAACAGCAAAAAGTGCATTAGAAGAAAAAGAGTTTGTAGAACGTAAAGATGAAAGTTTTGCTATTTATCAAATAAAATCGGGAATAGAATTAAAGGATTATCGTTTTACTGGTATAAAAGAATTAGAAAATATGGGGAAAGAAATTCACCGGGAAAATTATAATCTTGTTTATACTGATGGACTACAAAATGTAGAAGGTGTAAGTCATGCTCTGGATTGTTTGTATTATGATTTTAACCAAGATAAACCTGGTGATTTTATTGGTCACTCTTTATCGGTCAGTGACATTGTTGCTATCAATATGAATGGTGCTGTATCATATTATTATGTTGATACAGTAGGGTTTAAAGAGTTAGAACACTTTGTACAACCTAATCCCGACAATTATATAACCGGAGAAAAAATTTCTACTCGAAGAGGTAACTTTTCACTAACATCCTTAAGTAAAGAAGAAATGAAAGCACAAGGCTATGGTGTTCATCATAATTCAGATGATGGTAGATATGCCATTATGGGCAATGGAACAATAGCTTATGCAGTTCAGAATGAAAATACATTGAAAGCTGTAGAAATGGCTACAGAGCAAAATTGTAACATGATTGATGGGATAATCAATAATCAACCTACAGTCGATGAATTGGAACAGGATGCAAAGAATGGTAAGCCAGTTTCTTTAATGGAATTATTAGATGCTACACGCAGAGAGCAAAAGAAACAATCACCAAAAACAAAAAAAGAAAAACAAACACATAAAAAAGGTGTAAAAGAGGAGAGATAAGGATGAAATTTACAGTAGAAGAAACAAATTTAATGTGTATTTATGGCACAGAATCAAGAAAAGGATTGATTAAGGAATTAGAAGCAATGCAGAAATATTTACAGGAAGATGAAGTAGACCTTCAGAATTTGTCTGATGCAGTAATTCTTAAGTTAAAGGGAATGAGTGATGAAGAATTTGAGGAAGCAAAGAAAGAACTGGTGGCAGATTTTGGGTAGGAAAGAAATGTTAATTGTACAGAGGTAGGTTATAAGTAATGTGTATAGTATAATGGTTAAAGAAATATTAAAATTGCTAGATGAAATGATATTTGTTATAATTTTATTATAACTTGGAAAGTATGAGTAAAGGGGTTTTAAATAGTATGTCTGAAACTAAAATATATCATGGTAGTAATGTCGTAGTTCATCATCCAAAAATCGTAGTAAATGGTTATTATAAGGACTTTGGATATGGATTTTATTGTACAAATATAGAAAAACAAGTGAAAAGATGGGCAATCACACGTAGAGGAGAATCGGTGGTGAATTGTTATAAATACGTAGAAAACAAAGAGCTCTCTTGTCTCATTTTTTCAGGAATGACAGAAGAGTGGTTAGATTTTGTAGTGATGTGTAGAAATGGAATTGAACATGGATATGATTTAGTGGAAGGTCCTATGGCTGACGATCAAATATGGGACTATGTAGAAGAGTTTATTGCGCAACGCATTTCTAGAGCAGCGTTTTGGGAACTGGTAAAATTCAAATATCCAACACACCAAATCGCATTTGCTACAGAACGTGCTTTATTATCTTTGGTTTATGAGAGGAGCTATGACGTATGACAAATATATTCTTTCCAGAAGAAAAAATTTTAGAAAATGATTTGTTTTTTGTTTGTTATATGGTGGAACGTATAGCAAGAAGGTTAAAGCAAAAAAATAGTTATATTGTAAATACAATTGGGAAATCAGAACTTGAGAGATTACTGAGTTTAGCAAATGTATTGCATTCTCTTAACCCCCTTCAAGTGGAAGATGAGTGGATAGAAGACTATGGGCTTGTTGAGGGAGTGGTGGATTTGACAGATGTTGACCATGAGCTAGTCAACGAAATTCCAACTGCTACACAGATAGGTAAAGTGTATAAACGATTGATTGTAGATACAACAGTATTATCTGAAAACTATGCAGATGGAATCATTAGAGTTTATAATAATGATATTTGTAGTATTATAGACAATTATAATGGAAGTGCTTACTATGAACCATCCTATATCATTGCAAAAGCTTATTATGAAGGAGGATTTTGATATATACACAGAGTTTATGGAGGCTAAAGCTGTGCAAGGTAGATATTTTTTCACATGTTATAATTTTATCGAAAACATCTAATGTCTGGATACAATATTTACAGATTCAAATAGAAGGAAGGTAAGGATATGAGTTTAAATGCTACATTAGATTATGCTGAGTATATGGGTGAATTACGAGGTGAATTAAAATGCAAACAAGAAATGATTAAAGAAATGTTAAAAATGAATATGTCTATTGAAGATATAAAAGTATGATCGAGGAAATACAGAACCAATTATTATTAGAAATACAAGCAAAATAGATTAGTTGATGAATTTATTTTTTGCTAGAGTGTAGAAAGAAGAAAAAGAATTGTTTATTTTATATGATTATGATACTGAAATAGAAAGTTTTATTAGTGAGTTATGAGTACTGCACTGGATAAGTTGAAGTACGGATTTTAAGATAGACTAAGAAAAGTTATGTAGAAGGTGTGACATTTTAATTAGAGTAAACAAATGTAGGTTGTATTTATCCTATGTTTGGCATATAATATAGAGATAACTCGTGTATCTAATTTATAGTACTCATAGTACTCGAACAGTGGGATTTTACTGTTGGAGTACACTTATAACGCGTACACTGTACTCATAGTACTTATAGTACTCGAACAAGAA